>QMUP01000059.1 GCA_003660635.1 Candidatus Wolframiiraptor sp. | reverse complement strand
GCTGGAAAAACTAACATTAGAAAAGTAAGAACGCCAACGGTTATCAGACATACCTTCATTCTATCGCGAAGTTCCATTAAATGTTCAAGTAACGTCATCTCCTTCATGTCTCGGGGTTCCTCTTTCTCCTCCCTTTCTCCCTTCGACACCTTCGCCGCCTCCACTTCAACTATGGCAGAGAATCACCGTGGTAAAATCCTTTAACCCTAATATTTCAGGCTTTCATGGAAAGATGTAAAAATCTTTAAGCTAATTGGACCGCGAAACATAGGCCTCCCTTGGAGTTCCTTGTACTTTATCCTTAATTCGTCTTTAGCTCTTCTTGGTTCTCTTCAAGATTTCCTCGGCTATCTGATCTCTAGTCTTTCCCTCAGTGTTTATTCCAAGAGTTTTAGCTATCTCCAAGAGCTTATCGTCTACCTTTCTTACCTCCTCAGTAGCGGCGGTAACGGTATCCGTGATGGGCTGAACTGTCTCCTTCACCTCTTTGGTCACTTCCTCTGCCTCCTTAGTCGCTTTTTGGAACTCCTTCTTCGCCTCTCCAAAAGCCTTAGCTATCTTTGGAAGCTGAGATGGACCCCACAAGAGGAGGATCACGAGAACCACGGCGACGATAATCCATTCAATACCCGTAATCATGTTTCTCAGCTCTCTTTCCCTCAGCCCACATATAAATATTCATTAAAGAACTTCTCAGCTAACCGGAAAAGGGGGTCTTTTACATCAGGTTTTAATCTTTATAAGTCCGCGGGCTCCGAGGAGTTTAGAAAAGGATGACGGAGCTGGTCAGGGAATTCAGGCCGATAGTCAGATTCCTTGGAACAGACCTAGATGGTTCTCTAAAAGTCCCTTACGCCTTAACCGCCGTGAAGGGAATTGGGGTGATGTTAGGATACGCCATAACTAGGGCGGCGGGAATCGATACCGAGAAGAGGCTTGGTTTCCTAAGCGACGAAGAGCTTAAGAAGCTCGAGGAGGTGGCCAAGAATCCGCAGAAATACGGTATACCCGCTTGGCTTCTCAATAGGAGAAGGGATCCGGTGACCGGAAAAGACCTACATCTCTATGGATCTGACCTCGTCTACACTATTAGAGAGGACATTCAGAGAGAGATGAGGATAAAGTCTTGGAGGGGAATCAGGCATTCCCTCGGACTTAAGGTTCGTGGGCAGAGAACAAGAACTACTGGGAGAACCGGAACGGCTGTCGGCGTATCGAGGAGGAGACAGCAATAACAGGGATCTTAGATCCTATTTCTAAAGATAAATGCGTGGTATACTCTATATCCCTTGCTGTAGATTGGTGAGCTAGATGGCTAAGGGTTTTTCAGAATCTATTCTGAAATTTGTCAGGTTCTTCGGGATATTCGCGCTCCTTATCGGATGGGTGACGATAGCGATTTCGATAACGCTTAATCCATGGTTTTCGATAACCAAGAATGCCTTAAGCGATTTAGGGGCACTTGGGATCAGATATAATTTCGTCTTCAATTATGGGTTAGGGTTGGCCTCGATCTTCGCCATAATATACTCCTTCTATCTTTTGGCGCGTTTAAGTGGAAGGTTAACGGCGCTCGCATCTTCCTTCTTCCTTTTAGGCGTAACACGTTTGCTCTTAATCGCTCTTTTCCCCGAGGGAACATATCCCCATCTATTCGTTTCAATAGAGTTCTTCGTCTTAACGGGAATCTCCATACTGATATTGGGAATAGCGTTTCTAGTGAGACCAGAAAAACGCGGCCTCGGGATAACGTTCACAGCTATGTCTCTCATCGGGTTCTTGATGGCGGCCTTAATTCCCTGGCCCTCCGTCGGTGCTTTAGAGGTCTTCGCAATCTGCTTAATCACGGTATGGGCGATCTTAATGGTTATCTATCAACCGGAAGGCTGAGCCCGCTCAATTCTACGACTTTTTCCCAAATCTACGCCTAAGTCCCTCATCCTTTCTTTGAGTTTTCTCCTTATAACCGAGGGATCGTTGTCAACGCCGAAGAGCTCCGCGAATAACGGCGTCGTCCTTAGAATTAGGGTTCTACCAGATTTTTCCGCCTCGATCAACCCCTTCTCCAGCAAAATCCTAACGTGTTTGTAGGTAGCTCCACCACGAGCCTCCGCTACTTTGCTTTGTTCGATTGGTTGATGATAGGCTATAAACGAAAGCGTCCTCATGACCCCTCGACTCAGTAATGGCTTCCTCAGAATTCGCTTAACGAGTTCCATATATTTCTTCTTGAGTTTAAGATAGTATCTGTCGCCTGGGAGTTCTAGTAGCTCTAGGGCGCTCGAGTTCTGTTCATACCGTCGCTTAAGTTCAGATATTGCCTCCAATACCCTCTTCTTGGATCTCGTCTGACACATCCTCATTATCATCCTTAA
The DNA here is from genome assembly GCA_003660635.1 of Candidatus Wolframiiraptor sp. Classification (GTDB taxonomy): domain Archaea; phylum Thermoproteota; class Nitrososphaeria_A; order Caldarchaeales; family Wolframiiraptoraceae; genus Wolframiiraptor. The sequence continues at coordinate 3,577 of QMUP01000059.1, read as the reverse complement.
TGTAACAGGCTTACCAGAAGCATACAGTATGGCCTCGACCCTCGACTTCAATTCTTCTGAATCGATCATTCCATATCCACCGCCGAGCCCTCATATTCATGAATTATCCTCGGCACCCTATATCACCTGAGTGATTGCTCGAGAGATGGGTTATGGATGATCCTCACCGCGACTAATCTGCATTCATCATCTTCTATGAGTTCGACAACACCTTTAGCTGCCGCAAAAAGTAGGAGTATAAATCTCCTAGCAGCTTCAAGTCTATCAACCCCCATAAAGATATTTGAAACATCGATTATCTCCTTGTCTCCAAAGATCCTCTGAAGTCCTTGCAGAAATTCCTCTAACCTCTCCTCTATCTTCACAAGGAAATCATCCATTTTGACATCGAAAACGTCGAGTATTATCCCCTCTCCGTCATCTTTCTTTCTTTCCGTTTTCAAGAATAGACTTCTCAACGCCTGGACGAGTTCACCCATGGTTGTGATCATGAATTCAGGCACGTAGGGGAGATCTACTGGAGGTGGCACGACCAAGTTCTCGATAACCTTCCGCCTATTTTCTACGCTTGGGATATCCGCTTTCAAAAGTCTTTCAGTTTTCATTCTATGAATAGTGGCCGCTGAATATGCGGCTATTCCACAGGAATTAAGGTCTAGTTTTTCATATTTTTCCAGTTCTTCCATTAACGCTCTTATGACCTCGACTAGTTTTATTTGCCAAGGCTTCACCCTATCGAGCTTGGTAACGTCGAAGAGTACTCTCCACCTTGGATCATTCCAAATAGTGATTACCTTATCAGCCACTCCTAGCCACCTCTTCGAGCTTCGTTTTCACGATCTTGGATACGCCGCCGCTGTTGTATACGCCGATAACTTGACCTGCCTTTTCAACCATGACATCCTTTAAGCTTATGACTATTATCTGAGTCCTCTTCGCCATCTCCTTAAATAATTCAGCCAGCCTCTTCGTGTATTGTAAATCCATATGCGCATCAACCTCATCAAAAACATAGAAATCTGCGGGTGTTAATCCCTGCAAAGCCAGTAGCAAGGCCACCGCGGCTACTGATTTCTCACCGCCGCTGGCCGCTCTAACGCTTCTCGGCTGTTTTCCGGGGAAAGCGAGGATCATCTCGACTCCGCCGTCAAATGGGTTGTCTGGGTTCTCGAGTCTAAGCCATCCTCTTCCTCCGGTGAGCCGCGTGAAGTATTCTTCAAAGGCGTCGGCGACCTTGTTGAATGTTTCCATGAAGATTCTCTTCTTTTCTCCCTCAACCCACTCTATGAATTTTATTATCTCCATTCTTTCGGCTTCTAATTCCATTATCCTAGAAGATCTCAGCTTATAATTCACTATGAGTTCCTCATACTGAGCAGGTGCCAGTTGATTCACCATCTCCAGTTCCTTGAGTTCTTCTTCGAGCTTCCCTTCTAACCTGGACAAATATGTTTCATCTATCTCCGGGAACCGGATTTCTGAAATTCCTATCAAATCCATTTTCTCGCGCAGATTCTTTAATTGGATTTCGAGCTGCGCCCTCCTAACTTGTAGGGATGTCTTCGTAGAAGATGATTTCTGTAAATCTTCTTCAATTTGCTCGATTCTCGAATTGACTTTCATCATTTTTTCTGAGAGCTCATTTACCTCGGCCTTTAACTCAGATTTTGACGTAATTAATTCCTCGATCTTAGAATTCTTTTCAAGGAGTCTTTCCTCGAGATCTTTAATTTCTCGTGCTAATTCCTCACGTTTCCTTAACGCCATTTCTTTCTCTTTCTCTATCTGCCTCATTCGTTGCTCCAATCTGGATATTTCTTCGAGGAGTCTCTCGCGTTCCTCCTTGAGGGATTCTATCTCCTTTCTAAGGCCCTTAATCTCTACTTCCAATTCAACGCATTCCAGCCTACTCCCCTCATAGATCTCACGTTTCTTCTTCAACTCCTCTGCGAGCTGGCTGAGCTCTTCGCGGGGACCCCTTTGAGGTTCTGGAATTTTTTCGAGAGCTTTTTCGGCGAGTTTAGAGGTCTCGAGGATTTTGTCAAGCTCCTCCTCAAGTCTTTTCAGTCTTAAAATATCTTTGATTTCTTTTAGGATTGCCTCGGATGATTGAAAGTAAAGGCTCCAGGCTCGTTGAGATAGTGAACGAATCTTGGAATCTACTTCGTTTAACTCTCTTTCTTTTTCCGCCATTTTCTCCTTTATCTTCTCGATTTCGCCGCGGGTCTCGACGATGATTTCCCTGAGTCGCTTGAGAAGTTTGCTGGATTTTCTATATTCGCTGTTAAGCATTTCGTTCAAGATCATCCTATCCGGGATTATTGTTTCTATCCTGAGGTCGGGGTGTATTATGAGATGCCGGCTAACCAGCTTCTTTTCTCCTAGTGCCTCGTCTTTTCCGGAAAGATCTACGTCTCTTAGGAGGAATCCCAACACCGTTTCCGCCCATTTTTCCTTAAATGTTATCCCCGGGATCCTCACTTTACTTGGATAAGAAGCTGCGATATCTAACGACACTATCTTAACTTTGATACCGCATTCGCTGAATAACTCCGCCAACTTTATTCCAAGTCCCCAATTTTCAACAACTAAAGATTTAATCCATTCTCCAATGGCGGACTCGAGGATCCTGTATCCCGCCTCGTCTGCGATGATCGCGTCCTTAAGAAATCCCCGAACTCCCTCTAATCCAGCTAAATGTATAGCCTTGATTATCTCCGCGTATTCATCTGATTCCTTGATTACTCCGGAGGAGGCTATCCTTTCGAGAATTGATGAAAGCCGCCATGAAGCATTTTCCATATTCGATAACTTACGCGTTAACTCGTTGAGAGAGGTTCTAAATTCGGATAGCTTCTCCAAGAGCTCTCTTTTTTCCTCATTTTTTCCACGGAGTTGAGACCATAATAGGAATGAATTAGAAATTTTTTCTTTAGAGATTTTAAATGCCTCAGCTATTTCCGAGGAAATTTCGGCAATAGTCCTTTTTATCTCCTCAGACCTCGCTCTCGCTTTACTTAATTCTATTTCCCATTTCAGCCTCTCCTCATTCCTCTCCTCCTCTTCCTCTTCGACCTCCTCTTTGAGCCTTTGGTATTTTTGCTCGACCTCGTTTAGCTCATCAAACAGGATTTTTGTTTCTTTTTGTTTCTCTTCCAATCTATCGGTTAGCGTCTGTAGAGCATTTTCGCTATCCACTAGTTTGCTGTCTAATTCTTGTAAGCTGAGGCTTAAGTTCTTAATCCTATCCGAGAAATATTCCTTTTCCTTTAGTATGCTGGTCGATCTTTCCTCTAATACGGAAGAGTTTATCCGGAGTTCGTTTATTCTCGATTCGAGTTCAGTTTTTTCAGATTGAAGCCTGAATAGTTCTGATTCTATCTCCTCGAGTTTTTGGGAGAGCTTTGTGATTTCCACGTTGATGTGGTTTTTCTCCTCTAAAAGTTGGCTTTTCTCGTTTTGAAGTTCTAGGGTTTTTCTTTCGAGGTTTAACAGCTGCTCGTCTATTTCCCTTAATTCGCTCTCTAATGTGTTGATTCCCCTTTCCAATTTTAGTCGTTTAATGGCGTTTAGGAAT
>QMUP01000058.1 GCA_003660635.1 Candidatus Wolframiiraptor sp. | reverse complement strand
GGCTTGAATACCTTTAGGCAGGCGTTTCAACTCTTTTACGGCTTTTCTATGGATTATGACTCGGAAATAGCTCATTTCTCATGCTCAAGCTCTCAAGGGAGATAAACTCTTCAGCTCGCTTCTCCTCGGATAATTCTTCTCCTAAGACTCTTTCCAAGCGCAGAAGATATTCGGTTAATTAGACGACGTCATGATTGGGCTACGATGGTCTGATAAAGGATTAAGTTTCGTCAAATAAATCTCGAAAGGTCGTGGTAAAGTCTTTCTGAAACGGCTCGTCCTAAGCTCTCCAAGGATCTTCGTCTTAAATCATAGAGATTTTCACCCTTCGAGTCTATCGTCACGTAAATTGGCCCCAGCTCCTCTACCTCCAAAACCCACATAGCTTCTGGGACTCCTAAATCAGCCCAGTAGACATCGATGACTTTTTTGACTTTCTTTGAGAAGAGAGCAGCACATCCTCCGGGTAAGAGACCTACGATGCAACCTTTTTCAGCGCATGCTCCGGCGGTTTTTTCGCCCATGAATCCCTTTCCTATTATCATCCTGATTCCCGTTTTCTTGATGAACTCGGCTTCGTATTTTTCCATCCTCATGCTCGTCGTAGACCCTATGGCGATTATCTTCCATTCAGTTCCCTCCCTTTTTACCACCGGGCCAGCGTGAAAGAGCGCCAACCCACTTAGATCTATTGGGGGATCCACCTTTTCCTCGATTATTTTTCTATGAACTGCATCCCTCCCCGTAACCACTTTTCCGGACAGATATACTATATCTCCGATGGATATTTGGTTGATGTCTTGAAGCCTTAGAGGGGTTCTGACGTGGTGTTCTTTCATGAAATATCAGCCTCCTTGTGTGTAGGTATCTCAAATTCCCCGTTGGGATACAGCACTAGGACTCCTCTCCTGAAAACCCAGCAGTTCGCCGAGATTCCGACCGCGAAGGTAGTGGGATGCCTAGCAGAGTATTCTATATGGATGTCTAAGATGGATTTGCCGAATCCCATTCCTTGGATACCTATGGCCAACCTATTCAAATCTTCCAGCAATATTTCCTCGAGCTCTGCGATCCTCGGATCTTCGCTTCGCTCCCCCACCGGTTTTAGCAAGGCCCTCTTGGCCAGTATCGCGGAGATCTCCATCGTGGCTCCTATACCTATACCGAGGAAGAGTGGTGGACAAGCGTTTATCCCATTATTTATTAGTGTGTCGATCAAGATCTCACTCATACCTTCGATCCTTTCCAACGGCTTTAATACAAGTGATCTTCCAACCAGGCTACTCCCCCCACCCGCCATATGGAGGAAGATCTCCAGTTTGTCTGAATCAGGTACGAGTTCGTAATCGATCCATGGGATGTTCTTGCCGACGTTTGTGCCCGTGTTCCTTCCTGTGAACGGATCGACGGCATTCGGTCTAAGCGGAATTTCGGATGTCGCGATCTCCACGGCCTTTCTCAAGCACCGCTCAATACAATTCATGAAAGGAGAATTGGCCCCCAATCTCACGTGAAAATATGGAGTCCCGGTGTCCTGACAAATTGGGATTTTTTCCAAGCGAGCTCTCTCCAAATTATCAAACATTATTCGAAACAATTGTTTCTGTTCTAGATCGTCTGCTGATGCAGCTGCAGATCTCAATATTTCGATAACGTCGTCGGGAAGCCTCGTTGAAACTAATGCCACAAACCTCGATAAGATCCTAGTTAATTCCTGCTCATTCATCACCTACTCCCGACTTAGATGTTCCACGAACTATGAAAATTTATCCTCTCACATTTTCAGGCAACTCCTTAATTTAAATGAATGAGCTTTTCAGGTTAATTGTGGAGAGGAAATGAGGATTTTCAGGGATGAGGGAAGGCTCTCCCCCGACTACATCCCCGAGAAGCTTCCGCATAGAGATGAGGAATTCAAGCTTTTAAAGAGCTTCTTTAGCGGAGTTGTAGAAGGCCGCGCCCTCGTCTCTACTAGAGTGATAATTACTGGCTCTGTTGGGACCGGGAAAAGTGCGTTAGTAAAATTGTTTGGAATGAACGCCGTGGAGGCGGCGAAGAGGAGCGGCATCAACCTCAAGTTCATCTACATAAACTGCAGGATCAGCAGGAATACCCTCTCTATTTTGACTAGGATGATCGAGCAACTCAGAGCTAGGCTCCCGACAAGGGGCTTCTCGAATGAGGAGCTATTCCACAAGATACTCTCTTATTTGGATGCGAGGGATATTTACGCGATAGTCGCATTAGATGAAGTTGACGCTCTTATCAGTAGACAAGAAGATGCGCTGTACTTATTCAGCAGAATAGGCGAGGAGCGGGCCACACTTCCCAGAATATCATTAATTCTGGTCACTCGAAACCCGGAAATCTTCGATATATTATATGAGAGCACGCGGAGTAGCCTCCTAGGAAATGTGATTCACCTTAGAGAATATAACAGCAAAGAACTCTATGATATCCTGAAGTTCCGCGCCGAAGAAGCCCTCTTACCCGGCGTCTTAATGGAAGAATCTCTAAGACTAATAGCAGATCTAGCCGGCGAGCGAGGTGATGCCCGCTATGCGCTCGACATTCTATGGAGAGCTGGAAAATACGCGGAGGCGGAGGGTTCTCCAAAGATTACTCCGGAGCATGTTCGTAAGGCTTCGGCCAGCGTTTATCCGGCGATCAGGAGGGAACATCTAGAGTTCCTTGATCAACATGAACAGCTCATTCTCCTGGCTTTGAGTAGGGGGCTTCAAGAAGGCCAGGCATATCTGACTGCGAGCGAGCTAAATCAACACTATAAACTTGTTTGCGAAGAATATTCCACCCAGCCTCGGGCCTACACGAGGTTCTGGGAATATCTGCAGAGGCTCGACGACCTCGGGATAATCAGAATAAACGTGAAGAGTGAGGGGATGAAGGGTAGGCGATCATACATCTCTCTTCCGGGAATTCCTGTATCGATTTTACAACGAGAATTGGAGTCGATTCTCGAACGGGGAAAAAGACATAGATATCGTTAAGCCCGGGTTTTTCTCCTACGCCTTGAAGGAGTCTTCGCCGCCTTCACTTCGATTTTCTCTTTCCCTGACAAATAGGCCACCTCTGAAGGCGTAAATTCAAAGTATTTTGCGAGAGCTCTCCCCGATTCCTCATTATGGGTCATTATGAAGGAGATGTAGGGGAGCATCTGCGTCATGGCCTTCGACGTCGAGAGGTGGAGTTTCGCGGCGATCTTTGATGCTATTGATTTCCTCATCTCTCGTTCCTTACTTGTCTTCTGCATAAATCTGATCTTAGACGGGAAGGCGAATTTCACGAAGCCCGATGGCTTATGTCTTCTCGAAACCGCGACGCCCCCAGTCATTATCGGCACGGCGTATCTTATCAGCTTCCATTCCTGTTTTTTATTAACTCTGCTAAGGTATACATCAGCCCGTGCTAGGGCTTCGAGGGCGTCGGCGAGGTCATTTGGATCCGGAATTTGTAGGGGGGCGTTATCTACAAGCCAGGTGTACACGGAGTCTAGGTCGACTTCAAGTCCTTCAAGAGCCGCTCTCGCCGCCCGAATTGACTTCGCGTTGAATATCATCCTAAGGGCCTCGAATATCTGTTTAACCCTGTTTCTAGTGCCGAGGGCCGCTATCACGCTCTCATCCACTACTTTCCTGCCGCCGGTAATTGCTTGGAAGTCGTTTATCGCTGATCTCAAATCGCCCTCCGATCTCTCGGCCAATTTTTCTAGAACAGCATCCGAAACTTGTATCCCCTCCGCCTTCGCGATGTATTTTAACCTCGCTAAAACCTCACTTTTCCGTAACCTCCTAAACTCCAACATCAAACACCTATCTCTTATCGGGGCAAGCTTCGGATCCCATGGGTTGTTTGCGACCAAGACCAAGGGGATTCGGGTTTCGTCTATTATTTTCTTCAAGGCAGCTATGCCGCCGGCATCCTCTCTCCCGGCCACGCCATCTACTTCATCTATCAGGATTATTTTCTTGGTCGATCCATCTAGGGTGGCTTGAAGAGATGATTCGCCAACTATGGACTTCATCCTCGCCTCATTTCTCCAGTCACTAGCATTCACCTCGACCACGTCATATCCATGTTCATTAGCATAAGCTAGGACTAGGCTGGTCTTCCCTACGCCAGCGGGTCCATAGAGGAGCGCAGCTTTCTTTTCAGGAGGCTTTCCAAGTTCCCATTTTCTAATCCATTCGAGGAATGCTTGGACCGATTGCTTATTACCAAGAACTTCGGCGACCCGCTTCGGCCTATATTTCTCGACCCAGATCTCGGGCAAGATCCCTCATCTCCTCTCGTCTACTTCTTCTTGGCCTTGGCGGCTAGCCTCGCGAGAAAAGCCATGAGCTGTACTTCGGGGGTCGCCTCCTCTGAAAGCCTATAATCCACTTCTCCCAAGAGATCCAAGAGGTCTAGTTTATCCTCTTCACTTAAATCGAGATAGAATAATTCTCGATAGATCGCCGAGACGAGGTCGCTGGGCATGACTCCTTGAACATAGAGTATTCTACGTACTTCATCTCGTGCATCGGTAAACTTTCCACTTAATGCAAGTTCAAGTATCTTCCGTACTTCGCCCCTACTCACGTAGCCCATTACCTGGTACACGACCTTCTCATCGATCTTCTTTGCAATGGATGCGGAAGCCTGAAGGATGTTTATCGCCTTCCTCATATCTCCCTCGGAGAAGTCATAGATAACCTCCAACGCCTGATCCTCGATTTCCAAGGACTCGTTGTCGGCTATACGCTTTAAGAATTCTATAACATGGTTCTTGGTCAAAGGTTTGAATCTAAACACCGCACACCTAGATTGGATAGGCTCTATGATCCTGTTACTGTAATTGGCCGCGAGTATAAATCTGCATGTTGTAGAAAACTGTTCCATCACCCTTCTGAACGCGTGTTGTGCATCGTCTGTGAGCTGATCGCTCTCATCGAGGAAGAGTATCTTGAAACCATATCCTCCCATGGGTATCTGTCTGGCAAACATCTTCACCTTCTCCCTGATTGTCTGGATCCCCCTCTCATCCGAGGCATTAATTTCCATGAAATGCCCATCCTCAATATAGCTGTCGCCGAACAAATCTCTAGCAAATGCGTGGGCGGTCGCCGTTTTACCCACTCCAGGGGGTCCGGCAAACAACATGTGCGGAACCGCCTTTGTCTTTAGGATATTCTTGAGGCTGCTTACGACCTCTTCCTGATTTACTATATCATCTAGGGTTTTCGGCCTGTACTTTTCAACCCATGGGAGTTCCGAAATCTCCTTTAGACTCAGATCCGCCCACCTGAGTTAATGTCGTTTAAGCGCTAATTAGACTTTACTGTATTTTCTGCGTCATACCGGGATGTCGAAGATTTCAACAGCATTGAAATAGGTCTTTTCGGCGACTTTAGCGAAAGAAATCGATTTTAATCTACTTATCCACTCGGCTGAAATCCTGACATTCCTTGGATGATTTATCTCATTTGGGTTCGGAGCGAGCACGGGGGCGTCGCTCTCGAGTAATAGGTTATCTAAGGGGAGTTTCCTAACAAGTTTTTGTTTTTGAGAGCTCCTAGCGATCGATGGCGGTATACTGAACATAAATCCCTTTTCAGCGGCCTCTAGGGCATGGGAAGCTCTGCCATCGAAGGCGTGCATGACGACGCGTTTGATTCCATGTCTTAGAAGTATCTCGATCGCGTATTTCCCCGCGCTCCTAGAATGGACTATTATCGGGATATCGAGAATCTTGGCGAGCTCGATAAACTCCTCAAATACCTTCTTCTGTAGATCCCGTTCCTCGCGTTTGCCTTTCCAGAAATCTAGGCCAACTTCTCCAATTGCGACTATTCTCTTCCTTTCCTTCTCTATTAGGGAGAGCACTTCCTCGTATCCTTCAAGATCATAGGGGGCTATTCCAAGCGAGGGATAAATGAACTTATAGTCGGATATCTCAAGC
>QMUP01000057.1 GCA_003660635.1 Candidatus Wolframiiraptor sp. | reverse complement strand
TCACAAGGCTTCAATTTCTCCACATGGGTTATAATCCTATTCGCTTTAACTGAGAACTCAAAATTCCTTGGAACTCTGAGGCGCCATGATCGAACCAATCGGAGATCAGGAATAGAATAAAAGGTGGAGTTGACCTCGACGAAATTAAAGGCCAGAGAATATGCCCTTAAGGGATCCAGGCCTGGTATTGAGAAATACTGCCATCCACCACATCCTATCAGGATCTTTGGCACATCCAAAAATCCATTAAGTGATATTTGTGTTAGTAGCTGCCTTAAGGTAATTTAATATCCTTAGGGGTACTCATCTCTAATTGGGGCCCTGAAGTTGGGTGAGATAATCCTCGGAACAAGCGGATGGAGCTACAAAGACTGGGAGGGAATATTCTATAAACCGGGGGAAAGTAAATTCCGCAAATACTGTCAAGTATTTAACGCCGTCGAAATAGACTCGACATTTTACTCGTATCCTAATCCCGAGTTCATCGAAGGGCTTGTGAAAGCTGCCCCCGAAGGCTTCACATTTGCCGCGAAGATCCCGTCACTAATAACGCATGATAAGAAACTTGACATCGGTAAGGCCGTAGAAAAAGATCTCACGAGGTTTTTGGAATTGATGTCTCCCTTGAAAAATTCTAAAAAGCTGGGTCCACTTCTAATACAACTTCCCCCGAAATTCGTATACCCTGATCATTTTGAGGTCTTAAGTAATTTTCTGAAAATTCTTCCTAGAGACTATCGCTTTGCCGTCGAATTCCGTGATGTATCTTGGTTAAGATCCGATGTCTTGAATACTCTCTCTAAATACGATGTGGCTTACACGATCGTTGATGAACCACTATTACCTCCAGAGCTACATGTGACGACTGATTTCGCTTATGTCAGATGGCATGGCAGGGGGAGTAATCCTTGGTATTATTATCATTACCCTAGGGGGGAGCTGGAGGAGTGGAAGCCGAAATTAAAGGAGTTAAAGGAGAAAGCTAGCAAAGTCTATGGTTTTTTCAACAATCACTTCCACGGATACGCCGTTCACAACTGCTTGCAGGTCTTGGAAATTCTTGGAATAATAACTAGTAGACAGAGAAAGATCTTAGAGGAAGTTGAGAAAGCGCTTCAAGAATCGAGGACGCCCACGCTAACGCTTTCAGAACTTATACCGCCTAAAGATCTTCCGGAGGACATCGAAGGATTACTGAGTATTTTAACCGACAAGCGGAGATTAAAGCGGGCGAAAGAAATCGACCCCTCGCTGATAAAAGTGGAAGAATTGGCTGAACAATACATCTCTGCACGTGTTAAGGACTATGTCGTGATAATCGACTCGGAAAAGAAACTAATAATTCATAACTGCGCTGACTGGTCGAGAGTTGGTATGAGGTTAAGCTTCTGCAAACACGTCGCCGCCCTCATGTTAAATTTGGATAAAACTTACGCAAAGAAGTTTTTGAAAGACATCATTCAAAACAGGGTTCAGTGGACTTTTAGGGATATGTGATAAACCTCAGAACTTCTCTCCTATTTTGAGGGCTTGTTCCGTTATCGAGATTACTCTAGTCGCTATTACCCAAGCCTCTAATGGCTCTGGCCATAGGCTGATTATCTCATCTGCGTTTCTAATGGTTTCTTCATGGAATCCACCTCTTGGAAATCCGCCTATCATGACGAGAGGCTTTCGCCTAGATGTGATTATTTTCCCGAATTCGCTCCACTTCATGGGTTTGCCATCTTCTGAGAGAAGTATGCGGATATCGGGGTCTACTTCTTTAATCAGCTCGCTTAATTTTTTCTCCTCGAGTTTTAGGAGGATTCTCCCATCTGCTTCGACGATCGGTTCTTCGTATAATTTCTCAATTAATCCCTTGAATCTCTCGTAGATTCTTGGGAGTCTGGTTTCGGGATTTATCCAGATTACGTGCCCGCTTCTCGTTTGAACATATAACTCCAACATGCCGCATTTGTTCAGCGGTGATCCCAGGGCCTCTAAGAGTATGAAATGCGAGATATCGGGTCTCCCACGCTGTTCTGCTTCCCGAAGCTTTCTCATCGCCGCGTGGTGATATGATCTGTCGAGTAAGACTTCTTCAGGCCTCTTTCCCCTCTTCGCGGCATATGCCCTTACGGCCGGATGATTCCTAATACTCTTTGGTACGAGTTCTATTGCTGCTTCGACGATTACGAGTACGAGTTTCTCCAAACCTTAAATTGAAATGCATAATTACTGTTTAAAGTTGACTTTATCGCGAGGAGGATCACTTGAGCGACATCAGGAGGATAGCCCTCGACCGGATCGCCAGGCTGATGGAATTCGCTAAGAGGCATGCTGCCGATAGACCCGAACTCGCGAGGGAAGCGGGAAAACTAGCCCTGAAAATCTGTAAGAAGGCGAGGATAAGGATGCCGACCAGATATCGCAGGCTCATCTGCAGGAAATGTGGAACCCCGTTTTATATTCCAGGATCCTTCACGGTGAGGGTTAGGGATAGGCGGAGCACCCACGTCGTAATTAGGTGTAATACCTGCGGCTATATCAAACGCATCCCGGCGATAAGGGAGAAGAAGCGGCGGGCTGAGCAAGGCTAAAAAATGAGTTCTTCAGCCATTTGAGCGACGGATGGTGTCGCCCGTGCAGCTCGCCGAGCCCATGAAGCTGGTCCAGAAAGTCGCCGTCTACCTAAAAGAGAATAAGGTAATAGAGCCGCCTCCATGGGCGCCCTTCGTAAAAACCGGCGTTCACAAGGAAAGACCTCCACAAGATCCAGATTGGTGGTATATTCGGGCGGCCGCGATCATGAGGAAACTCTACATAAGGGGGCCGATCGGGGTCTCTAGGCTTAGGACCCTGTATGGTGGCAGGCATAGGCGTGGCCATAGGCCTCCCAAGTTCGCGAAGGGAAGCGGCGCGATAATCCGGAAGATCCTGCAGCAGCTGGAGGACGCGGGGCTTGTTCAGAAGGCGGATAAGAAGGGGAGGATTCTCACCCCAAAGGGCAGGGAATTACTCGAGGAAGCGGCGAAGATCGTCCTGAAGGCGGAGGCCGCGCAGAAGGCTTAGTCCTGTTCTCTTGAGTACGGGATTCCAAGCGCTTTCGGAACACCTATCCTCTTCTTCAGGTTCTCGAAGGAGATCAGAATCAGGGTTATGATCGTTATCAGATAGGGGAGCATGGCGAGGAAATAGGGGCTCTGCGCGCCGAACCCGAATAGCTGGAGTCTGAACTGAATGGTTTCAACTCCGCCGAAGAGGTATGCGCCTAGAATAGCCCTTAAGGGATTCCACGTGGATAATATTACGAGAGCCAGCGCGATGAACCCCTTGCCGGCGGTCATCCCCTCTTGCCAGAATGGATGGAATCCGATGAAGAGGTATGCGCCCGCTAATCCGGCGAATCCACCGCTAATAACCGTCGCGAGATATCTCACCAAGAAGACGTTTACCCCGAGTGAGTCCGCGGTCGCCGGGTCTTCGCCTACGGATCTGAGGCTTAACCCGAGTTTCGTCTTGAATAAGATGAACCACATCGTGATGGCGGCGATATATGAGACATAGACCAGTACGTTGTGATGGAAGAAGCTCTTGCCTATCAAGGGTATATCAGAGAGTAGCGGTACCGCGATCTCCGGTAGTTTAGGCGCTTCTTGGGTTATCAAGGCCTGTTCGGGGAGCGTTGGGTTAAGTGTTAAGAGTATTTTCTTCCTGATCTCGGGGAATGCTAGGAATCCGCTGAGCCCCAATCCGAGTATCGTTAGGGCCAATCCCGTGACCACTTGGTTTAATCTCATGTGGATCGCCATAACGGCTAGGATCAGGCTCATCAATATCCCGGCTATGATTGAGACTATTATGGCGGCGAGGTGACCATACGCGAGGGTGAAGATGAAGGAGAGCGCGGCTCCCATTATCATCATGCCTTCAAGCCCGAGATTGAGTATTCCAGATCTCTCCGCATAGATTTCACCAAGGGAGGCCAGGAGATATACTGTTCCCATTTGGACCGTCGTGTGCAGGACGGATTCAATCCACTCTATCATGCTCCCTTCCCGCCCTCCTTCCTCTCGAAAACTATCCTATATCGCTTGAAGAACTCGCCCATCAATATGAATAAGAAAATTATGGCCTGTATCATTTGGGTCGCCGTCTTCGGGATATTCATGGACGCCTGTAGGCTTTCCCCCGCCGTTAATAGACCTCCGAAGAAAATACTCGCCACGACTATGAGCCATGGATTCAATCCCGCGAGAGCCGCCACGATTATCGCCGTGTAGCCGTAGCCGGGAGAGGCCCTGGGTCTCAGTCTTCCGATTATCCCGCTGACTATCGATAGGCCGCCGATTCCAGCTAGTCCCCCTGAGAGGAAGCCCCCGAGCGTTATCACCTTTGAGATATTGATCCCGGCGTACCTTGCGACATTCGGGTTCTGGCCGACGACCTTTATCTCAAATCCCAGCTTCGTGTATTTCAGGATGAAGTATGCCGCCGCTGCTCCGAGGACCGCGATAAGCAGCCCTGTATATGAGGGGTTGTTGAATATGAAGAGGAGCTTCGCGTAATCTGGGAACTCTATTGATAGGGGGAAGCCGTAGCCCTTTGGATCCCTCCATGGGCCGTGGATCAGATAGTCGACGATTAGGATTGCGACATAATTAAGCATGAGCGTTGTTAAAATCTCGTTTACGTTCAGCTTCGCCCTTAAAAAGGCTGGTAGGAGGCACCACGCCCCCCCGAGGATAAAGGAAGATATGAACATGATGGCGAGAAGGGATTGCTCATTAAACATGCCGTAATATGCGTGGAGGAGGACCATCCCCGTTGACGCGAGCATTCCCATGTAGATTTGGCCCTCAGCCCCTATATTCCAGAAATTCATCTTAAACGCTATTCCGACTCCAAGGGCGCTGAGACAGATCGGTATAGCCTGCTTAATGCTCTGGAGCAGGAGCCTCGGATCGATAAATGCTTTACCGATTATCATGAATGCGTTCGCGGCATCTACACCCATTAAAGTCAGGATTATCGCGACGGCTGCGAAGGCGAGGAATATGGCTAAAAGCGTGGTTAAAACGGAAATATATCTCGGATAGGTGACTCTCCTCTCGATCCTCACCACACCGAGTGGCGTGCGGATTTTCCTGGGCAAACTCTATCACCGCGCTTGGGCAACAGCCTTAGACATCAATAACCCTAACTTCTCGATATCAGCTTCTTCGCGGCTGAGAATTCCCGTGATCCTCCCCTCCAGCATCACCGCTATTCTATCGCTGAGCATCATTATCTCGTCGAGGTCCTCTGATATGAATAATATCCCCGACCCGAGTTTCTTATACTTCATCAGAGTTTTATGGACAAATTCTGTGGCTCCCACATCCAATCCCTTCGTCGGATAAGCAGCTATGATCAGTTTCGGTATCTTGCCGCCTATCAGGCCGGATAACTCTCTCGCGAGGATCAGCCTTTGGATATTTCCCCCTGAAAGCGACCTCGCTTTAGCGAAGATGCTCGGAGTGATTATCTCAAATTTCCTGACCAATTTCTCAGAGTCTTCAAAGATCTTCTTCCAGTTCAGAACAAGTCTATTCGAATAAGGTGGATAACGATATGCTTTCAGGAATAGGTTGTCGACTATGCGCATGTCTTGGATAATCCCCCATCTTGTACTCTCGGGCGGGATGTAGGCCACGCCGAGTTCGATAATCCTCTTTGGATCCTCATTCGTAACATCGACTCCATCTATAATCACCCTTCCACCAGTCGCTTTTCTCAATCCAACTATAACTTCCGCTAACTCCACCTGACCATTTCCACTTATACCCGCTATTCCCACGATTTCACCGCTTCTAATCGTTAAGTTTACTTTCCTAAGCGCGTGTACACTCTTGTCGCTGAGGGCCTCTAGGTCTATTATCTTCGCTATCTCGTCTCCAGGCCTCTTTTCAGCGATCTCCGGTCGAAACACCACCGGTCTCCCGACCATTT
>QMUP01000056.1 GCA_003660635.1 Candidatus Wolframiiraptor sp. | reverse complement strand
GCATTTAACATAATGATGAAGTTTGATGAACGAGAAGGTTTATTGACACCACCCTTAAAGCCAGCGTGATCTTTAGGAGGTGTACTCGATTTGTTTGTTGTAAAGGCCGGTGGAAGAGCCCTTGAACAGAATCTCGACGGGATCCTGAAAAGCTTGGCAGAGAGGGCGAGAAAGGGCTTGAGGCTCGTCTTCGTCCACGGCGGAGGAGATGTCGTCTCCAGATATGAGAGGCTTATGGGGATGGAACCTAAATTCGTCGTATCCCCTCAGGGTATAAGGAGCAGATACACGGACGAGAAGGAGCTTGAAGTATATGTCATGGTGATGGCGGGGAAGCTGAACAAAGAAATCGTGTCAAGACTCCAGGCCATGGGCGTCAAAGCCATAGGTCTCACCGGAGCAGACGGCGGCCTACTAAGAGCGGAGAGGAAGAAAAGGATAGTCATAGTAGATGAACGTGGAAGAAAACGGGCGATCCCCGGCGGCTACACAGGCGCTATTAGGGAGGTGAACACGGAGCTCATCGAGGGATTGCTGAGCCAAGGGTACACCTTAGTGATCTCGCCTATTGCCTTAGGATCAGGGTATGAGCTGTTAAACGTGGATGCGGATCAGGCCGCCTCCAACATCGCCAGGGCCCTGAAAGCCGAAAAACTCCTAATACTCACGGATGTCGATGGCGTGATCCTGGACGGAAAAGTTCTGGAAAAAATCAGGACCGACGAAGTTGAGGCACTTCAATCTAAGATAGGAGTTGGGATGAATCGGAAAGTCATGATGTGCGCTAAAGCCGTCAAGGAGGGTGTTAGCGCGGCCATAATAGCCTCCGGAATTGGGGAGGACCCGCTCTCAGCGATCGAGAAAAAATCCGGAACCTGGATTATCCCATAAACAACTATAAAACTTCCCATTTCCCTTAACGAACCGCAGAAGTGGAGGTGTGGGATGTGCCAACCCTGACCTGCCCAGTTTGTGGAGGCTCGATAGAGATACCGGATGATGCGCTTCCAGGAGAACTCTTTGAACACGAGGAATGCGGAGCCCAACTCGAGTTAGAAATAGATGAAAATGGGAAAATGAGATTGAAGCAGGCCGAAGAAGTCTCAGAGGATTGGGGCGAGTAATAAAATATCAGTGGGCAATCGGCGCGGCCTCGGCCTCGATAGGTCTCAAACCCATCTTCTTTTCATAGGCTCTAACCTTCATCTTGACGTAACTCAGGAACATCTTCAGTAGATATTTGAGTGGACTGAGGTGGGCCTCCCTTAGATAGAATTTGTCGATTATTTCTTCAGCCCATCGAACCGAGTGCCAGAGACACCTCCTCATAACCTCGACGTGCTCATCCGTTACCCTCACATCGGTAAACCAATCCTTGTTCTTTAAAACCCCCATCGGCACGAAGAACATCGGGACTATAAGCGACCTATAGGGCTTAAGTCTATCCAGTAGCTCCGCCGTCTTTACGACGTCCTCGGGCGTTTCCTCAGGAAGCCCCAGGATCAGGGTCGCCGCAGGGATTACGTTGTTTTCATGCATTATCGTGAAAGCATCTTCGACAACTTCGGGCCATTTCTCGACGGGATACGGGGCGGACTTAGCCGGCATTATCTTCTTCGCGAGCCTAACGGATCCGGTCTCGATCCCAACCTCAACACCCCAGTAATCCTGGCCTTTAGAGCAGATTATTTCCCTGAGCCTTGAGATGAGCCTATGCTCCTCCTCAGCGTTCTTAACCGCCGCCAAACTAGCATGACTCCAAGCAATGCTCTCCCAATGTTTTCTAGCTAATTGATGTAGCTTGATCAACGCGTCCGGGTTCAGCTTTATCCCCTTAGCGCCGTAGAGGAGGACATCCTCGGAGTGGAGTATTCCAGATCTAACGCCCTCCCTAACGTTCACGAGCATCTCCTTCTCGATGAGTTCCAGTGGCATGTGGCGGAGGGGTCTAAGGGTGACGGAGCAGAACTTGCAGCCCCTCGGGCATCCGCGCATTATCTCGATGAGCCCGTTTATACTCGGCCGCCTTATCGCGGGGATCTCCTCGATGCTCGGAACGTCGCTGGGCCCCACGAAAACATATCTCGGTAGAGGCTCTCCCGAGTAAACTTTCTCGACTAGGTCTATTATTATCCGCTCGCCCTCGCCATCCACGACCGTGTCTATACCCCATCTCGACATTAAGTCAAGTCTGTAAAGCCATTGCCACGCGGCAGGCCCGCCGGCTATAATCTTCAAACCCCGCTCCTTAGCCTTCGCGAGAGGGAGGCTATTCATGAATCTTCTGAAGCTCTTAGCGTTGACAGGCTCCTTCCTCGTTATTAGCCACCACTCGCTACTCGGAGGGCAGAGGGCGAAATAGTCGTGATGACTCAGCATCAGGATCTTCGCGTCTAACAGGTGGTGGGCGACGTAATCCGGGTCTATTACCGCGGCGTTATATCCCTTATCCTGTAAGAGGGCTTCGAGCTTCCTAAGGGCGTAGGGTGCTTGCCACGGTCTTCCAAGCGAGTCAACCTTCATCTTCGGCGCTGCTATCCACATCCAGAGCTTCTCCGGCATCCCTATGGCCGGGCCTGTCGTCATGAATCCTACGAACTCCTTACCATGGTGGTTTGACATCATGCTCCGGTCAGTCGTTAATATTATGTCGAATCGAGTCCTGCCCATACTCACCCCTTCCTAATGATTCTCAATTTTTTCTGAAAACGAGTTAGATCCGGGAGCGGGGAATCTTCATTGATTATGAGGGTTATTTCCCCCTCGTCGGATTCCAAGTCCTCGGTTAGCTTCTCAAGCTCCCTAGACTCCACAACTATGCTCAGGAGAACGTTTTCTAGGAGGACTTTCTTTAACTCGTCTAGATATGAGATATCGGCTCCATCCCTGACATAAAATCTAATCCTAACGCGCTCTTCTCCCCGCTTCGTAGCTTCAAAAACGCATTCCTTGAGCTTCTCGACCCCCACCTCATCAAGCCTACCGAGAAAATAAACCTCGTAAAATCTCCCCGTGAGCATGAAAAACGCCTCCAAGAACCGCGCCTTCTAGGTATAATATTGTGATAATGGCTTAACATAAAGGTGAACCCTCATCGGTAAAAACCAATATATAAGCGTGGGGCATCAGGCGTTAGTAAGCTCATGGGAAGTGCGGGGATGGGATTCTGAAAATCGGGATAATCTACGACTTCGTGAGGTGGGAAGAGAGGGACTTGGTCAGGGCGGCTAGAGAACTGGGACATGAAGTAATCCTTATCCAAGTTACAAAAAGGCCTTTTTGGCTGACTAGGCCGAATGAACTCGGGAATTTAGACTTCACAATCCAGAGATGCGTGAGCTTTTACCGGGCGTTAGCGTCTACGGTAATCTTGGAAGAGCAAGGGATCCCCGTTGTCAATAATTCACAGGTAATCATGAGCTGCGAAGACAAACTCTACACTACGGCAAAGCTCGCGAAAGAGGGAATTCCGGTCCCGGAGACCGTGATAGCGTTTAGTAGGGAGGCTTGCTTCGAGGCTGCTGAAAAACTGGGATACCCCGTGGTGGTTAAGCCGATTTATGGGAGCTGGGGGAGGATGATATCGAGAGCCCTAGACCGCGAGGGACTCGACGAGATCTTAGAGTTCAGGGAGAACATGCAGAGCCCCCACTTCAAGGTCCACTACCTCCAAGAATACGTCGAGAAACCCGGCAGGGATATAAGGGCGTACTATTTCTGGGGAGAGGTTCCCGCGGCAATCTATAGGGTAAGCGATATGTGGAAGACGAATACCGCTCTCGGAGGCAAAGCGATCCCAGCAGAGCTAAACGAAGAGCAAGTAGATCTCATAAGGGCGGCTGGGGAAGCATTGGGGGGAGGAATTCTAGGGGTTGATCTGATAGAGAAGGGTTCAGAGAACCTAGTCTTAGAGGTGAATGGCATCCCTCAATACAAAAACGTCGTAAGGGTTACCGGACGAGACCTCTCCTCCATGATAATCGACCTAACAGTCAAACACTTCAAGAAATAAATGAGCGCCCTCGAGAATCATTTAATCAACAACTTATTTAGCCAGCTGAAAGTAAGATGTAAGTATGGTAAAGCTGTATGGCAGGGAACTTAAGAGAGACGATGCCCTAAGGTATGTTGGAAGCATCGATCAACTCGGAGGAGTTAGGCTTCTCGAACTCAGGGAGGGCGCGGAGAAAGGCGTAAGAGTGGCTTTAATGAGGACAGGGGAGCTCACACTCATGATCGCCGTCGATAGATGCCTCGACATAGCGTCCGCCGAATACAAGGGCGTGTCCCTCGGATGGGTCAGCCCCACCGGAGTCGTGGCCCCAAGCTTTTATGAACCGGAGAAATTCGGCTGGCTGAGGGGATTTTTCGGGGGCTTACTCACCACCTGCGGCCTTAGGCATATCGGAGCCCCGGTGACTGTTAACGGGGAGGAACATGGGTTGCATGGTAGGATAGCGTATTCACCGGCTAAATTGAGGAGCTTGGGAGGGGACTGGAATGGAGATGACTACGTGATGTGGATTGAGGGCGACGTGAAGGAGGCAAGGGTATTCGAGCCGAATCTCGTTCTGAGGAGACGTATAGAGACGAAGCTCGGCGACAAAGCCGTCAAAATCACAGATGAGGTAATAAACGAGGGATGGATCAAACAGCCCATACTAATAGCATATCACATCAACATAGGCTTCCCAATACTCGATAATGGCTCGAGGCTTGTCTGCACATCGAGAATGTATGTCCCCGTTAATGAGGAGGCGCGAAAAGACGCTGAGAAATTTGACGAATTCCATATGCCTACCAGGGGATACATAGAGAAGTCATACTTCCACGACTTCGCCGCCGACAAAGATGGATACGCCTACTCTGCGGTGATTAATCGGAA
Organism: Candidatus Wolframiiraptor sp.; assembly: GCA_003660635.1. Lineage (GTDB taxonomy): Archaea > Thermoproteota > Nitrososphaeria_A > Caldarchaeales > Wolframiiraptoraceae > Wolframiiraptor. Next base: position 1,132 of record QMUP01000056.1, on the reverse strand, counting down.
TCTGCTAGGTGGAATGGGCGTGTACGTGAAGTTTAGGAGGGATCAGCTCAACAGGTTTACGGAGTGGAAGATGATGGGCGAGGGCACCTACGTCGTCGGAACCGAGCCCGCGAACGCGTTAATGTTGAAGAGAGATAAACAAGAAGAACTCGGAATGATCCGTTATCTCGGCCCGCAGGAGAGAATTAGGTTCGAGGTGGAAATAGGCGTATTGGTTGGAAAAGAGGAGATCGACGAATTCGTTGAGAAAGTTAATTCAATAACCGGAGGGGCCAGGCCCGAGCTCATAGAATCTCTAGACGAGTTCATAGAGAAAATCAAGTGAAAACCCTCATTACATCTTTTTTCCAATTATTCCGCGACACCCTCTATACCCCGGTACATCTATGCGAACGGTTAATAGGGCGCCATTAATATGGTCTTTGACCCCGAGATGGATTCGACACTAAAGCTCGTGAGGTTCTATGCGCCTAGGGACCTAAAGCTGGTTAGGGGGGAGGGACAATACGTCTGGGACGTTAATGGAAGAAGATATCTAGACTGCCATACCGCCCACGGCGTCGCCTTCCTAGGCCATAGGAACCCATGGGTAATTCAGGAGCTGAAAAGGCAGTTAGATGAACTCATAACCGCTTCTCCCATATTTGCCACCGAGGTAATGGAGGAGGCGGTGAAACTTCTTGAGAAGATCTTACCGAAAAATCTCAGGTATTTCTATATGTTAAACGGCGGCAGCGAGGGTGTTGAGCTGGCATTAAAGGCGGCGAGAAAACTAACTGGAAGAACGCGATTTATCTCCTTCATAAATGGATTCCACGGGAGGACTATGGGGGCCCTCGCCGTTACCTGGAACCCAAGATACAGGAAGGGATATGATCCGTTTCCTTGGGATGTCGAGTTCCTGCCCTATAATGATGCGAGCGCCGTGGAGAGGGAGGTCAATGATTCCGTTGCCGCGGTCATAGTTGAGCCAGTTCAAGGGGAGGGAGGGCTCTCAGTTGCCTCTTCTGAGTTCCTGAAGGCGATTAGGAATTCATGCGATCAACACGGCGCGTTGATGATCATCGACGAAGTTCAGTCGGGATTTGGTAGAACGGGAGTCCTCTGGGCCCATGAACGGGCAAATATTAAG
>QMUP01000055.1 GCA_003660635.1 Candidatus Wolframiiraptor sp. | reverse complement strand
AATCGCCAACAAGTTTATACCATATAAAGAAGTACTCGGTAAGTATGTAACTGAAGATGAGGCTTTGGCCAGGTATAATGCGCTGAAGAGCTGGTTTGAAGAAAAAGGACACTTCTGGGTCGGTGCTGGTCCATTATATCTAGATACTGTCGATCCAGTCGCTAAAATAGTCGTGCTGAAGGCTAATAGAGAATATCCAGATACTCCTGAGAGATGGGCTATTTTCAGCGAACCTCTAATTCCGGAGATTAGCTTACCCTCAAAGATAGAAGTAGTATCAAGTCTACCAGCTGAAATCAGCATAAAGATAACTCATAAAGGAGAACCATTAACAGCAGAAGATTTGGCGATGGTGAAATACCTGTTAACTGTAGGACCGTTCACTAAGACTGGAGACGCCCTACCTGCAGGAGACGGTACATGGAGCATTCTATTATCAGGCGAAGACACGCTGCTAGCCAGTGGAAGACCCTTCTCGCTAACGGTAATAGCAGTATCTAAATACGCGGCTATTCCAGCATCAGTCACGACTACTGGTACTGGAATACCGTACTCAGATTACATCAATTCACAGTTAGCGCCGATCAAAGCGGAAATGGAGGCATCGCTTGCAGATATTAAAGCAACGACGTCAGACTTACAGGCCGATATTAGCGACGTAAAGGCAAGTATTGGACCTCTACAGGATAGCATTAATAGCATGCAGACAATGGTCTACGCTGCCCTTGTCTTAGCTGTAGTAAGCCTTCTCGTAGCCGCCATTGCTGTCTTTAAGAAAAAGAGTTAATAAATCATCTCTTTTTTTATTCTCCTCTTAGTTAATTTTAGCGAAATACGGCTTGTTTGCAAGATAATGTTTTGTACACTATTTAGTTTAGTTAAACGCTAATAGGATTGAATTTTTAAAAACGTGCAACGCATGGTCTTGAATTGTTAACAGTTAATGTCAAAAAATTTATTAGCATCTTTCAATCCATAAATGGACAGGTAAATCTATGTGGGAACTTACATGCGCGTTCCACCGTACATAAAATATCTAGGAAAACGATTTATAATGATAGGAATTACACTCATTATAGCCGTTTATTTAACTATTTTGATAGCAAATATGGGCGGATATGTTGATGAAATAATTAAAAGCGATTTACTGTTTACAATCTCTACTGCTATTAGACAGAATCCTGCTTATAAGGGTTTGCCCGAAGAGCAAATCCAAAAGTTGATTAACGCAACCTATTATAATGAGCTTAAACGGTTAGGATTTGACAAACCGTTTATTTATCGTAGCTTTGAATATTTGCGAAGAGCTTTAACATTAGATTTAGGCAGGTCGCTTTACATAACTAGCAATACGGGGTCGAGGTTTGTTAGGACGATCATTCTAGAACGCTTACCAGTTACCGTTCTATTGTTTACGACCACTAATGTCCTTCTATTCTTCATAGGCTTATTCGGAGGCTTGTATCTATCCCGTAAATATGGTGCAACTATAGACAAAATTGCTGTTAGTCTAGCGCCTTTATCGTCTATACCAGGATGGTTTTACGGTGTTTTTCTGATAATCATATTTGCTTCATATCTCCACCTGCTGCCTTATGGAGGTATAGTCGATGCTCCTCCTCCCGAAGACCCGCTGTCATACGCGTTAAGCGTATTAAAGCATATGATACTACCGGTTACATCTTGGCTAATAGCATACTCGGCAATTGGAATATATGTTAGGAGGACTTTCTTCTTAATGTTTTCGAGCGAGGATTATGTAGAAGTAGCCAAGGCGAAAGGGCTTCCTGAAAAGCTTATAGAAAGAAGGTATATCCTAAGGCCGACGCTACCACCGATAATAACCGATTTCTCGCTAACACTCATAGCCTCTTGGATGGGTGCTATAGTCACTGAGACGATATTTAACTGGTCTGGGATTGGTTTATTATTCTACGATGCAGCCATGAGATTTGATGCACCAGTTGTGATCGGGCTGGTTGTTATATATGCCTATTTGTTAGCTATAACTATAATTATTTTAGATATTATATATGTGATAGTTGATCCACGTATTAGACTGGGTGCTATGTAGTATGTCGGTAGCTACACGCATGAAAAAAACTTTTAAAACACTGTTCTTCTATAAGTCAGCTTTGGCAGGATCGATGATTCTGCTTTTGATAATTGGTTTCGCTGTCTACACAGTAGTAACATATCCTTATGATTTAGCCATAAAGCACTGGAGAGCTGGAGAAAAGATCTGGTTAGACAATCCTAGGTATGCTCTTCCTGAATGGATTACTCTGTTTACTGGCGGAAATCCGCCTCGAACCATCATATTAACCACTACCGCAGAGTCTAGAAATGTAAAGAAGATAATAGTTCCCATTTCCGAGAATATGAGTTATGTAAGAATCGACATGAGCTTCAATTATGAATATGACGACTATCCAAGTGAAATTAACATATTTTTCAATGCTAGTTTCAAAGAACTTAACCCGAGGTTAGACATAATATGGATTAAGCCTGATGGAGAAAATATAACTCTAAAAAGCAAAGTTCTGAATAGAGAAGATAGATACTATATTTCCGCTGACTTGGAGACAAAGAATCTACTAGCCAAAAAAGTCCAAGAAAAATTTGGCTTGAACGAAACCCCGTATATTCTCCCTGAGAGGTATTTATTCTCCCCCTTAGATAAGAGTGTTCTTGATCCAAACGCCGTAAACGTCTTAAAGGGCGTATATACTCTGAGGATTACCGGATACTTATATGAAAACGCCTCCAATGTAGATGTAAAATTAGTTGTTTACGGTAAGGTGTACGGTTGGGCCGGAACGGATAATCTGAGAAGGCCGATATCTATAGCGATCATGTGGGGGACTCCTATAGCATTGTCCTTTGGAGTAATAGCCGCTGTAACAATCGGATTGATTCAGATGATTATAGCAGCGATAAGCGCATGGTATGGAGGCTTTATAGACGATTTGATTCAGAGAATAACAGATATCAACTTGATACTTCCATTTTTTCCGATATTACTTATGATTTCGATATTCTATAAGTTTAACATATGGGTATTACTGGTAATAGTTATTGCTTTAAGCATATTTGGAACAGGAGTCAAGAATTATAGAGCTCTCTTTTTACAACTAAGAGAATCTCCCTATGTTGAAGCTGCACTTTCATATGGTGCCAGCAATTTAAGGATAATATTTAGATACCTCGTTCCGAAGATACTGCCGTTAATAATACCAAGTATCGTATTGTCAGTAGCTGACTTCGTATTCTTGGAAGCCGCCTTAGCCGTTTTAGGTCTCGGAGATCCCGCTGCACCTACATGGGGCAAAGTTATTAATGATGCATTAGAAGATGGAGCACTTTATAAGGGGCTTTATTACTGGGTGTTGGAACCTGCCGCGTTGCTCGTCTTGACCGCAATAGCCTTTTCATTAATAGGTTTTACGTTAGAGAAGATATTCAACCCGAGACTAAGGGAGATGTAGAGATATGCAGAGGTATTTCGAAGTAGAAAATCTCTTTTTATATTATAAAACTTTAAAAGGAATTGTCAAAGCCGTAGACGGAGTATCATTCCATCTAAATAAAGGAGAAGCTATGGCATTAATCGGCGAATCTGGTTGTGGAAAAAGTTCGCTATCCAGAGCAATCCTAAGATTATTGCCTCGTAACGTCCATAGATACGAAGGAGTGGTTAGGCTAAACGGAGACAATATAATGGAGTATAATGATGAAAAATTTAGAAAGGAAGTTAGATGGGTTAAAATATCCTATGTACCGCAAGCGGCTATGAACGCGTTAAACCCAGTAATTAAAATAGGCGATCAAATAGCCGAGCCATTGATCCTACATAAAGGTGTTAGCAAAAACGAAGCCCTAGAGAAAGCTGCAAAACTACTCAATATTGTGAATATTCCATCCGATTTCATTAATAGATATCCTTTCGAATTAAGCGGAGGCATGAGGCAGAGAGTAGCTATAGCAATGGCTTTAGTAGCCGATCCTGAGATAGTGATCATGGATGAGCCGACTTCGGCTCTAGACGTACTAACCCAGGCTAACATACTGAATGAGATTAAGGATATCAGGAAAAAAGTAAACCTGACGATAATCTACATCACACACGACATATCGGTATCTAGCGAAATCGCAGATAAAGTAGCGGTCATGTACGCTGGAGAAATAGTCGAATTTAATGATGCAGAACATTTCTTTAAAAAGCCTCAACATCCTTACTCAAAACTTCTCTTATACAGCGTTCCCACGTTAAGAACGGATAGAGAGCCTATATATATCAAAGGTTCTCCACCCAGTCTGATAAATCCTCCAACCGGGTGTAGGTTTAAAGACAGGTGTCCATACAGATTTGATAAATGTGAAAAATCACCTCCTAAAGTAGATATGGATGGTGGATTTGCAAAATGCTGGTTGCTGGAGAAGAGGTGATATCTAATGAATAATGAGAAATTGCTAGAAGTTAACAATCTTAAAATGTACCACGTGATTAGAAAAGGGCTCTTCGGAGGCAAGTTCTATGTCAAAGCAGTTGATAACATAGATTTAACGCTTGATAAGGGAGAAGCTCTAGCTATAATCGGCGAAAGCGGCAGCGGGAAGACTACTTTAGGGAAAACAATATTAAGGCTCTATGAACCGTTGGATGGTAAGATAATTTTCGAAGGATGGGATGTAACACATATAAAAGGTAAAGAATTGAAAAAGTATAGGCGTTGGACCGGATTTGTCCAACAAGACCCATATGGGGCTCTACCCCCCTTTATGAGCATAAAGCAAATACTCGAGGAACCGCTTAAGATACATAAAATCGGCAATAAGGAGGAAAGAATTGAAAGAATCCATAGGGTTTTAGAAGAGGTTAGGCTTACTCCTGTTGAAGATTTTATAAACAAGTATCCTCACATGCTTAGCGGAGGCCAACAGCAGAGAGTAGTTATAGCAAGGTCTATCATTACAGATCCTAAGCTGATTATCGCCGACGAGCCCGTATCAATGCTAGACGCATCTGTCAGAATAGAAGTACTCAGGCTATTGAGAGATATTCAGAAAAAACACAATATCGGAATAATCTACATATCCCACGATCTGTCGACCACGAAGTACTTCTCAAATAGAATACACATAATGTACGCGGGGAAAATAGTCGAAGGCGGACCTTCAAAAGAAGTTATTCATAACCCTCAACACCCCTACACCAAATATTTGATAAACGCATTGCCTGATCCCGACCCGAATAATAGATTTGTTAAGCGAAACGTGCCGCCTGGCGAGCCTCCGAGCTTGGTAAATCCGCCTTCAGGGTGTAGATTCAATCCTCGATGCCCGCTATCAATTAAGGGTTTGTGCGATGTTAAGGAACCGGGATACACGTATATAAGCGAACGTCATTTCGTTAAGTGCTGGTATTATGAGAAAGGAGGCTAATGATTATTATTGGAGGTTAATGCTGTTCTCAGGCATATTGATGATAATCAGTTTCATTATTACTTTTCTTATGGTCATCAGGATTATTCCTGAACTACATTATAGTCTATCCTTTCTAACCTATGCCGTGTCCTTCTTCGGTTTATACTTGTTTTTATACTCGTATTATCAATATGTAGCAGTTGAAAAAGAAGATTCTCTAATCGATGAAATATAGCTTTTGCTAAGAAAACTGCTCCTTAGCTTTTCAATAACGGTATTGGCTAAACCCTTAAACCATTAAAAAAGGATCATTTTAAAAGTTCTATTTCAAATTTTGAAAGTGGAGAATATTCTTCATTGATTCTCTTTTTTAATTTAGATATGGTATTTACAGGCGTGGGATCGGTATTGTGTAATAGAGCTAGGAAATAGGATGTTATATCAACGATATACAGTAATGATAGCTGATTAGCTAATCTACCCTCTCCTTTACTATGGATTTCTCCATAGGATATTCCTGAATTATTTAATATCTCTTTAAAGTAATCTATTCGAACTTTCAATCTTTTGCTTTCCTCTTTTCCCCTTAAGATTATCGGATAATAGCTTGCTGCCTGCACTCCTTCCCAGCCCATTATCTCATTATGAAACATTTCCGGAATCTCTGCTGTGAACGCGTGGTATTTAGCGTTTTCGTTTATTTGAGTTTTAAAGCGGAAAGCAACTGAATAATAGGGAGTATAGCCGTAGATAAGAGGCACTCGTCCGGTTATTTCTTTAGCTAGACTTTTGGCTGTTTGCGCTATCATGCCGTTCTCGCAAAGCTCCTCCTT
>QMUP01000054.1 GCA_003660635.1 Candidatus Wolframiiraptor sp. | reverse complement strand
GGCTTCGGCTTCTCCCAGATCCCTTGAAACCGCGAGGGAGATCAATGTCTTAGACGCCTAGCAGCATCTCGTCTGGGCTTATTCCGGCCGCGTGGAAGATCTCCTCATCGATCCTCGAGGGCTCGATTCCCTCAGCCGCCTTCAGCTGCCGATATTTCTCATAAAACGCCGATCTCACCAGGTCTACTTGGTGGAATAATTCTTCTCCGTTTCGGTAGGTGAGCTTTCTCCTCTTTATCTTGAATGTATCCCCGATCTTCTGGGATAGCTGGTATCTCACGGTTCCGCCGAGTTCCATAAACGACTTGAACTTCCTCTTAGTCCGCTTAACCTCGGCCTCGACGAGGATCGAGTAAAGTTTCCTCTCTCCTCCTTCCCTCACCAACACGTCTATCGCGAACCCGCATCTGCCGTGCTTCAGGTAGATTGCCCGTTCATGTTGTAGGTGTCGGTGGGTTGCGAGACCTATGACCTCGGGCTTCGAGAGGAGGTCTATTATCTCCTTGGTTATGGATAGGGTTCTCCTGCTCATGCAATTATTTCATCCGCGGATCTCTATTTAAGCAGTTGACCCAGGGAAGCTATTTATCTTCGTATTCGCGGCTTTAGCAGAGGATAAGAAATGGTCAAGGACTCGAAGCCGAGAGCGGGTTCACTCGCCTACCTGCCGAGGTGTAGGGCCAGCAGGCTCATCCCGAGGGTGAAGTATTGGCCCCCTTATGAGGGGGATCCCAAGCCCCTGGCCTTCCTAGGCTATAAGGCCGGCCACCTAACGACCTTCTACATCGACACGACCCCGAATTCGCCGACCCAAGGCCAGGAGGTTGCGAAGGTCTCCACGGTCGTCGTTACCCCTCCGATGACCGCAGCCGGAATAGTGGTCTACGGGGAAGAGAATGGCGCTTTGAAGGAGCTGACGCGTGTCTGGAGCGGGGATCTCCCGGAGGTGATTAAAAGAAAGATCCCGACGTGGAGGCCGAATGAGGGGGGTTTGAAGAAGCTGGAATCCCTCAGGGACCAGATTGTCGAGGTCAGGTTGATCGGCATGGCCTCGCCCAAGCTCGCCGGGCTCTCGAAGAAGAAGCCGGATCTATTGGAGATAAAGGTGGGCGGGGATGTGGAGAAAGCCCTGGAATACGCTGTATCAAAGCTCGGAAAGGAGATCCAGATCGAGGAAGCTTTCAAACCCGGCGATTTCGTCGACGTGATAGCCGTGACGAAGGGCAGGGGATTCCAGGGAGTAGTTAAGCGCTGGGGCGTCAAGATCCTGCCCAGGAAGAAGAGGAAGGGTAGGAGGGTTGTTGGAGCCATCGGCGGCAGGAAGCCGCCCTACGTCATGTACACCGTTCCGAGGCCAGGTCAATTAGGCTACCATAGGAGAACCGAGTTCAACAAGAGGATACTCTTAATCGAGGAGGATGGCATGAAGCTTACGCCTAAGGGAGGGTTCCCGCACTTCGGAGTCGCTAAGACGAAGTGTGTGCTGATAGAGGGGACGATCCCCGGAACGCCTAAGCGCCCGGTGGTGATGAGGATCCCCGCTAGGCCGCCTCCGCCGATCGAGCCGCCCGAGGTTACCTTCGCCGGAATCCTCGCCTAGAGATGTGGGCCGCATCCCCCCTCAGGCACCCTATCGGGTTAAATAATGGTTCTATAGCTCTTCTTCGGAGAACCCGGAAATGAGCATCCTAGTAGAGTTGCTGATGAATGCCTCGAGGGCGGAGGAGAGGAAGATCCCCGTTCTAGGGCTAGATGCGAATGTAGTGGGCGAGATCAAGCTCCCGAAGACCTTCCTCGCCCCGCTCAGGGAGGACCTCGTCTGGAGGACCTTCATCCACCTCCAAACCCACACCCTCCAGCCTAAGGGCGCCTTCAAGGGATCTGGCCACAAATATTCGGTGGAGTCTCTTGGAGCGGGCTACGGGATGGCCAGGGTCTCTAGGATAAAGGCTTCTGGAACAGGCAAAAACCTCGCAGGCGGGATGATAAACTTCGCCGTCGGCGGGAGACCAGGTCACCCACCCGTTCCCGAGAAGAAGATCCATAAAGATATCAATGAGAAGGAGAAGCGCGCCGCCCTCCTCGTCGCGGTAGCCTTTACCGGGAATAAGGAGGCCGTGAGGAGCAGGGGCCATAGGGTTCCAGAGGAGGTCGAGCTCCCGATAGTGGTCGATGACTCGATTGAATCCGTCGCAAAAACAAGGGAACTGAAGGAATTCTTGGAGAAGCTTGGACTCGGCGAGGAGTTGGAGCGGTGTAAGGAGAAGAAGATCAGGGCTGGCAAGGGGAAGCGCAGGGGCAGGAGGTATAAGCGCAGGGTCGGCCCCCTGATAGTCATCTCGGAGGATCGTGGCATAGAGGAGGCGGCCGACAACCTCCCCGGAGTAGACGTCGTGAAGCTCAAGGACTTAAGCGTCCTCCATTTGGCACCCGGCGCCAAGCCAGGTAGGCTAACGATCTGGAGTAAATCCGCTTTTGAGAAGCTTGATGAGAGGCTTCTGGGTGGTTGGACATGAGGTCTTCGGAGATAATTAAGAGGATTGTGATAACCCAAGACGCGGTTTCCCTGATCGAGAAGGAGAACAAGATAACGTTCGTAGTCGACATCAGGGCGACGAAGAGGGATATCAAGCGCGCGGTCGAAGAACTCTACGGGGTCAAGGTGCAGAAGGTCAACACCCTGATCACGCCTAGAGGAGAGAAGAAAGCCTACGTCAAACTAGCACCCGAATACAAGGCTGCCGATTTAGCGGTAGAACTTGGAATACTGTGACGAATTCCATCACCAAAAAATTTTAGGAGTGGCTTTATGTCCTCGGACAGTTGGGAATGTTTTGAGAAAGAATTGTGTTTGTTTAGTGTTTGGTCATGTCTATGACTATTCTCTGCACGTATTCCTTCCCGCTCTCAACCAATTCTATGCCCTCGTTTATCTCGTGTAGCGAGATCTTATGAGTTATCGATTTCGAGAGGTTTACCTTCCCATTTTCGAGGAGCTTGAGGATCTGGTATAATTCGTATCTCGTGTGGTCTCCGGAGACCGTCAGCCACCCCTCCCTGAATCCCCAGTACTCACATTGGAAGGGTTTGGTCTGTAATCCGACGGAGACGAGGGTCCCGCTGCTGAACATGTTCTTGCCCTTGATCGCCTTGATCGCGAGCTCCATGGCCTTACTCGACCCCGAGCACTCGATCGCGACGTCCACCCCTAGGTTGTCGGTCTCCCTCTGGATCGCCTTAAGCGCGTCCTCCTTACCCGGGTTAATCAACACGTCTGCGCCGTATTCGCGTGCGGCCTCCAGCTTCTCATCAACTAGATCTATCGCTATCACCTTTCCCGCGCCGAAGAACTTAGCCCAAAGCACTGCATGTATGCCGACCCCTCCCACGCCGAAGACCGCGACGGTATCCCCCTTCTCCAACCTAGAGACGTTTACCGCGTGGTAGGCGGTTGAAACCGCGCACGCCGTTATCGCTCCCCATTCAAAGGGGACGTTGTCACCCATCTTGACCGCGTTTGCAGCCGGTATCTTGATGTACTCGGCGAAGACCCCGTCGACGTCGTGGCCTATCGAGAGCCTGTTCAGGCACCGGTTATCATATCCCCTCATACAGTATTTGCAGTGGCCGCATGAGATCACGTAGTGCACGACAACCCTATCCCCGACCTTCACGTTTGTTACGTTCTCCCCAACCTCCTTCACCACGCCGGCGCCCTCATGACCAAGTGTCAAAGGGAGTCTAGATGGCAGAAACTCGCCCTTCCTATAATGGACATCGGTGCCGCATATCCCCGCGGCCTTAATCTCAACCAAGACCTCGTTGGGGCCGATCTTCGGAACATCGATATCCTCGACGACGAAGGGTTTCCCAGGAGTTTTCATTCTAGCCGCGAGCATGTTAAATCAAACGATCCGCCTGATATAAGTCTTCATCAACAAATCATAGTGAAGAAAAATCTGGAAAAGAAAGATAGATTTGAGTGATTTTACGCCTTTACCGCTCCAAACGTCAATCCCCTAACGATATACCTCCTCAAGATCAGGAAGAGGATCAATGGCGGTATCGTCGTGACGAACGCGCATACACCGATATAGTTCCAAGTCGCGCCGGTTACCGTGAAGTATTCGAAGGTCGCCAGGCTCAGCGGCTTCGTCGGACCCTCGGTCATGATCAGGGGGAAGATCAGGTTATTCCAGCAGAAGATGAATGTGAAGGCCATGCTTACCGCGACCCCGGGGGCGGCTAACGGCAGGATTATCGTGAAGAGAAGCCTACCCCACCCGGATCCATCAAGGAGCGCTGCTTCGTCGATTTCTCGGGGGATACCGTCTATGAAGCTCTTCATGAGCCAGATCGAAAGCGGTATCGCGAAAGTCTGGAAAAGGATTATCACAGATGCGTAAGTTCCACGTAGATTAAGAGTAGTCATAAGCATGTAATGGGGTATAGTGAATATTACCGGAGGCGTTAATAGAAGGCTTAGATACCAGAACATCAGCGACGCCCTCCCCTTGAAATTAAACCTGGAGAAGGCGTAGGACGCCGGGTATCCCAAGAAGAACGCTAAAAGCGTCGCCACCGATGACTCTATTATCCCGGAGACGAGGTTCATGGCGTTCCTTCCCGGATCAATGAAGACGTATACGTAGTGATCTAAGGTGGGCTGGAAGAAGAAGGTCGGGGGATTCGTTAGACAGAGTTGAGGGGGCTTAACCGATAGCTGAAAAGTCCAATAGATTGGGAAGAGAAAGACCACAGTTATTATTATCAGAAGCACGGCGGCTATGATGTTTATCATCGTATCCCGCTTCATATCTCCTCACCCTTAAACGTGACTTTAAAGTATAGATTAACCGCTATTAGCAAAATTATAGCGATTAGCCAGGTCATCGCTGATGCAACTCCAATATTGTAATAAATTAATCCCTCTCTATAGAGAAGGTAGCTCAAAGTAGTCGTTGCGTCCCCTGGCCCTCCCCGGGTCATCGCATATACTTCGTCATAGGTGTTAAAGTGCATCATAAAAGCGATTATGAAAACTATGAGCATCACTTTCCTCGCATAAGGTAACTTGATATATCGAAAGAGTGTGTAACCCGATGCTCCATCTACCTTCGCTGCATCTAGTAACTCTACGGGTACGGATTTCAATCCAGCAAGCGTCGTAATTGCGAAGAAGGGCGTCCATCGCCAGATCATACTCAACATAACTCCAAAAAGCGCTGTCGAGGAGTCTCCAAGTATCCCTCGTTCAGGAGTCCCGATTCCAATAGTATGCAAGAACCATGGGAAGAAGCCCATCCCAATTCCTTGATAGAACATGTACCTGAAGATTAATCCAGCGACGACTGGGGCGATAGCAGTCGGCATCACGAGAAGAGCCCTGAACAAGCCGACGCCCCTAAAGTCCCTATCTAGGAGAACGGCTATTCCAAGTCCTAGCGCCAATTCTATGGAGGTCGCCACGACCGCGAGGATTAGAGTTATCATGGTTGCTTTCCCAACTCGAGGGTCGGAAAGCACGGTGACATAGTTGTCTAATCCAACAAAGCCGAGGGGCTCATGTGAAACCGCGAGGTTCCAGAAGAAGAAACTGTAATAAAGTGAGAATGCGAGTGGATATGCTATTAAGAATAGGAGCAAAATAAAAGATGGAAAAATTAGGAGTTTGTATGGACCTTTCATCCGTTTGTCCCTCTTTTTCTTCGCTATTTTTAGGAGAGCTCTTTCATTAACTTTATGCAGTTCTCTAAGGTGTCGTTGTAACTCTCTATCTTGTACGGTATGTACATGTTCTTCTTCAGCGTCATCTCGATCATGTTGTTCGCGGTGTCAAGCGCATCCTTCGGCGACATCTCTCCTGCAACAGCCTTGTTGAGGTATAGTCCATAGAATCCTTCTAGGGTGACGTATATCGGAACAGTTGGCCTAACGATCTTTCCTGATGGAATGCACTTATACGGCGTCTCCCATCCCTCGAACAGCTTCAACTGTAACGGCAGATATGGATAGATCTCGTTAAGCTGTTTATCACTATATATGGAGATCCTCGGGAAGTCAGAATACTGGTAGGGTGCTGGTTTTTGCATTAGACCCATCTTCTTCAGGGTCTTCGGCGATGTAGCCCATTTGATGAATTCCCACGCCTCCTCCTTCATGTTGGATGTGCTGGCTATTCCAAAGCTCCATCCTCCGACGCTGATCACTTGCGGGAAGTTCGGATCCCTTGGCAACAACGCGCACCTATACTTGTCCCAGTTTGGCTTCCCGTCGATTCCAAGCGGCGAGTCCTCCTTCACCATGTAGCCGGCCTTGGTTACTAGGTAGAAGTATGGTGACCACCAGTACATTATTCCGATGTTTCCTTT
>QMUP01000053.1 GCA_003660635.1 Candidatus Wolframiiraptor sp. | reverse complement strand
GCGTTCCTCATCACTTGGGCTGTTGAATGCGGATATCTCAGCCTCAGGTTCCAGTAGATTAGGTTAGAGAAGGCTACGATGATGAAGTATCCGAAGACTATCGCGATTCCGTTGTTAATGTATCCAAGGTAATCTTGATAGGTCTTCGCGATCTCGGCGCTCACCTCGAAGAGGAGACCCGGAACGTAGATGTTGAGGAGGGCTGAGGAGGCGACGTAACCCGCTATCCAGAGAATTAGTTTAAGGAGGTTTCTACCGGATTTAGAAACCGATTCGGGTAACTCGTTGGGATTAAACATGCTGATCCTCCGTTTAGCGGTTCTCAGAGGTAGCTGAGGGTAATAAGTTTAACAACCTCGGATTAGGCGAGGGCGAGCTTGGCGGCTTCGGAAGAGATGCGATTCTCCAGCTCGAGATACAGTGGCTTATATTCATCAATCGCCCTCTTTAAGGCCTCCTCGTAGGTCAATTCTCCGGCCTCTATTTTCTCCATCAATTCCTCTACCCTTCTCCTCGTCTCTGGGGTCACCAGCTTCGGGTCAATTGACTCCAGCACCTCTATGAGCCTCATCCCGAGGGGGGTCGGCTTAAAGGCCCTCTTCTCCTTGATGACGTACCCCCTATCGGCGATCAATTTCGGGAAAGACGCCCTCGTGGCATCTGTTCCTATTCCATGTTTCTCCATTAACTTAAGGAGCTCCGACTCAGACAACCTATTCGGCGGCTTGGTTCTTCCTTCATGAAGCTTAACCGCGATAACTCTCAGCGACTCACCCTCCTTAAGTTCTGGAATCGGGTTATCGGCTGGCTTGAAGTAGCCATAGACCTCATAAAATCCGTCGACGAGAGTCTCTGCCCCAGAGCTCTTCAACCTTATTCCAGCGAGATCTATTTCCGCCGACCTCTCCCTCCTCACGGCATCCGGATAAAACGCGTTCGCCAGAAATCTCCTCGCAATATAAGCCCACACCTTCGCGGCAGGCCCCGATCCGCTGTACGGCGATATAGGGTAGATTGGAGTATGTGCACCATCATCGAGCTTGCCCTGTCTCGGAGATGGAGGAACGCCCGGTATCTCTATCCCGAGGCCCTTGCAAGCCGCTTTTAATGGCGTCTCGAAGTCGAAGTCTGTTTTGTATCTATTGGTATCGGTTCTCGGATAGGAGATGTATCCGTTTGCATAAAGATTCTCGGCGATCTGAAGGATCTTTGCCGCGGGTAATCCCGTCAACCGCACTAAATCCCTCAGCAAGTCATCGGTTCTTATCGGTGTAGGCCTCGAAACCTCTAGAAGCCTTTCATCGAATTTGAGGACCTCTCCTCGATCCGTTGAAGAGGCTTTTTCAAGAGCTTTCTCGGCTTCCGCTCTATCCCGGAAACGCTTGCTCTCGGCCTCAAATTTTTCCCCACTCGATGTCTGGAAAACTGCCCTTAGAGTCCAGAAAGGCCTCGACTTGAAGCGAATTCTTTCCCTCTCCCTTTGAACCACGAACCAGAGGGTTGGGGCCTGACAGGTTCCCCAGCTGATCAACTTTATTCCCCTGTTTACTTTTCTCGCCGAGAGCGTTAGAAGCCTTGTGAACGCCGCCCCGGTTATCAAGTCGAATCTTTGTCTGAATAACGCCTTCATTACCCAATTCCAGTTCAAGTCATCTTCGAGAGAGTGCCACGCCTTTCTAAGCTCTCTGAGATCTGTGCTATTAAACCGCATCCGTTTGTACGGCGCGTTTCCTTTTACCTGTTTCCAGATCTTGAGTATCTCCGCTCCGATTAATTCCCCCTCTGAATCGTTGTCTGTCGCTATCACCAATATGTTTCCCCTCTTGAAAGCCTTCCTCAACTCTTGGATGGATCTGAGGTCTCTTACTTCGTCCCTGAATTCCTTTACATCGAATAACTTTGATGGCGAACATTCCCTCCATCCATGTCCGCTTGGAAACTCCGAGTCCATGATGTGTCCCCTAACCGAGGTCACCAAGATATCTTCTTCCTTTAGCGCGGTCCTTATCCTCCTCGCGACACTCGGCTTCTCTGCAACCACAACGAACTTCACAGCAGTTATCACCTCAACTCCCTTTTCATTTAAATGATACCTCGGTCACCATCGTGGAGGCGGGGCAATCATTTATTGATTTTCCTTTAGAACTGTGGCTATTAAGATGGAGATCATCAGGAAGAGGAGGGCCGAGATCTCGAAGAATAATTGAATTCCAAATCCCTGGATAATGAGCCCCCCGATTATCGGGTAGATGATCCTAGATGCGCCTGTTAAGATGCTCCAAGATGAGAGAACTGCCCCCAACTCTTCCTTGGGAGTTATCTCCGTGAAGAAGGCGATCACGACAGGGCCCCAAGTAGAAACTACTAGACCCATTAGTGCCCCGAAGATCAATATAGAAATCGGCGAGCGTATCAGCGCATAGCATAGAACTGTGATACAGCCTATTAGTTCGGAGATTATCATGAAGATCCTCCTCGATCGAATCTTATCGGATAGAGCTCCAAAAACGAAGTTCGTTGGTATGGCGATCACCATGCTTAGGGTTCTAGCCAGCCCAATATCGGATTCGATGGCTCCAAGATATGATGGCGCCAACACGTATGCGAAGCCGAAGACCCCTCCCCAGACAAAAGCGTCAAACGCGCAGATCAAGAGGAGCAGTTTAACGGGCTTCCTACTTGGGATGAGGAGTTTTAAGGAGAAATTTTCATGAAAGAGCCTCATCTTCCTCAGGGGGGCTAATAGAGTCGCCGAAGCCGCTGCCAAGATTATTCCCGAGATTAAAGCGTGAAAATAGCTACCGGTTATCAAGAATAACGTTAAGCCTAGGTTTATCCCGATTAGGATCCCGAGCTGAGCCGAGGAGAATATCGCGGCCGTGAAGGCGCCCCTCCAATTCTTAGGGATCTCCATCCCTGCGGCCAATCCCCTCCCCATCATAGACACCGCGAACGCGAATCTCTGAAAGAGGGTCGAGAACATTATCGAGTAATAGGTGTAACCGGGTAGGAGGACCGCTGATGCCGCGGCGGAGAAGGACGCGCCTATGAGTATTATTGAGCCGACGCTGTTCGTGGCCATGGCTAAGCACCTCGCCCCCAAGGAGAGGAGATTGCCGAGCCCTAGGAAACTGCCATAGGACGCGCTATCTACTCCCGCGATTTTTACCATGAATGGCCAGAGAGCGGCAAAAGAAGTCAAGCTGGCATACAGAGTTAAGAGCCCCAGGGCGAGTGTCAAGTGATCTCTAAGTCCAGATCGCTCAGACAACTCCAAACAATCACAAAATACACCACTATTTAATCCACCTTCCTTAATCGAGAAAACTCAAACAGATCATTTAGAGCAGGCTTCTCCCACAGGCGGGACAGAAGAGATCTGTAATGGGCTTCGTTGCACCGCAGAACCTGCACCTCGGGACGAATGCTTTCACAAACTTTAACCGCGTGGCAATTTTCTTTCTGGCCTTCGCGTATTCTGGGCTTCGATAAAACTCCGTCAGCAATTTCATCCTGTTCGCGAGGGTGGGATGCGTGCTGAAGATTTCTGATAAAGAGGATATCAGGTTTTCTTGGGGTGAATCCATCGATTTACCTTTCCCGGTTAGGTTGAGGAATAGCTTAGCAAACATGGATTTTACCACGTCGAGGTCGCCGACCGCTAACAGACTCGCCCTATCCGCCGATACCTCAGATTCCCTATGCCAAGAGAGGAGGATCAATCTGAATAGAGGTGAAAGCGCTTCTAACCCGATCCCCATTATACTCGAGGAAATCTCGACTCCGCGCATCAACATTTCTGCGAGAGTATGATAAACTATGTGATCGCATCGGATGTGTCCGAGCTCATGGGCCACGACGGCCTTAAGCTCCTCTCCGTTAAGGGATTTCAATAGACCCGAAGTTAAGACGAGGAACTGGACATCATCCGACCCGAATGTAAACGCATTTATTCTCTCATCCGGGATTATGTAAGTCCTTGGAAGAGCCTTTAGTCCGAGGATTATCCCGCATTCCATTATAGTGGATCCGACATCAGAAGAAAAATCGACTTTAGCGGCCCTCCTAGAGAGCCAAGGAACCACATTACGGATGTATTTATTGGTGACGAATTCTTTAATGATCGGCGTCAAGACAGCGAACTGCCTTAGCGAGTCCAATCCTTCGCGGTCAGGTGGATACATGAAATCCTCCGGAACTAAATCATAGGGTGTAATCGGGATCAGCCTGTGTCCACATCTGAGGCAGAAAACCCTTTCCTGCTTCATGTAGGCACCGCAGTTTGGACAGGGGATCTCTATCGATCTCTCCGACATCGCCAGCGCGCCGCTCCGGGGAAACTATGCCTTCAAAGTATTTAATTTGGTCTTTTACACGAAGCTTACGATTGAAAAAGGGGAGTGCTGAGATTGGATTTGCCGATACTGGACCTCGTGGGGAAGACCCCCGTCATTAAACTTAGTAGAATCGTTGGGGAGGGAATCGCGGAGATCTATGTAAAACTCGAGTACCTTAACCCTACTGGAAGCCATAAAGACAGAATAGCCCTGTACATGATCAGAGACGCTGAAGCAAAGGGATTAATTAAACCAGGAGACGTGATCGTGGAATCCTCAAGTGGAAACACCGCGATCTCGGTGGCTTGGGCGGCTTCACTGCTGGGATATAAGGCGAAGATATTCGTGGAAGAGGGGACTTCGCCAGTGAAGCTGAAATTGATAAGGTCTTTGGGAGCGGACCTGATCGAGATGCCCACCAATCTCCCAAATCATCCAGAAAACTACGTAGTGGCCGCGGAGAAGTATTCTGAAGAACATGGATACTTTTACTTAAATCAGTATTCTAATGAGGCGAATGTCAGGGCGCACTATGAGACCACGGGTCCTGAGATATATGAGCAGTTAAGCGGAAACATCGACGCGTTCGTTATGGGTATAGGGACCGGGGGCACTGTCGCTGGAGTTGGGAGATTTCTTAGGGAGAAGTTAGGTGAGAGAGTTAAGATAGTGGGAGTCGTCCCACGGAATTCGCCTATAGTCGGTGGAGTGGAATCCGATAGAATTGAGGGATTGGCAATAGACATAGTTCCGGAGATCTGGAAGCGGAATAGGGACCTCATAGATGAGGTCATGGAGGTAAGTTACCGAGATGCCTTAGAAACCATGAAGAAGCTCATTAAATATGAGGGAATCCTCGGAGGATTGTCTGCAGGAGCAAATGTATACGCTGCATTAAAGGTGGCTGAAAAACTGGGTGAAGGCGTGGTGGTAACTATTATCCCCGATATGGTCTTGAGATATTCACACCTCATCTAAAAGAGATAAAAGGGGTATTTTCCTCATCTAAGCTCGCTCAATATTTTAAAGAAGAGCTACCTCTTCGGCTTCTTTACCTTGCCAACGATAAGGAGGTTTAATGGGACCCCATTCACCAGTTCGACCTTATATCTTACACCAGGGAGGTCTCCCATGGATCTCCCGAGGGTTCCTCCTATTCCGCAGATTATCACCTCGTCGTGCTCATCTATCACGTTCAGGGCGCCGTCTCCGGGCACGAACGCCGTCACGACCTTTCCGTTCTTGATAAGCTGAACTCTCACGGCCTTCCTCACGGCGGAGTTGGGCTGCCTAGACTCGATCCCGACTTTCTGGATGACTATCCCCCTGGCCATGGGGGCGCCTTCAAGTGGGTCGACTCTCTCCTTCAGCCTGAGCATCCTCACTCGGTACTTGCGCTGACTCCACCTAAACTTCTTCCGATTGAGCTTGAGCTTCCGCGCAGCGAACTCCCCGTTACCCATGACTCGATGGTGAGAGGCTTATCCCAATTTTTAAATCTACCTCAGAGGGAGAGCGGTTTAAGAGGGGGAAGCAGCCTCAACCGCTTCTTTCATCATTTCTCCCGGCGGGGAGACTATTTCTATTAAGACCTCGGTTCCGGAAGCCTTTATCGAGATCACCTCCGTGGCGGTGGTCCATATATTGGTTGAGGTCTCATTTGCACCTACTTTCTGTAGGAGTTCCCGGAAGGCGTCGGTGAATTCCTTGGCCTCTTCACGGTTTTCCCAAACTATCTTCCATCGAATCAAGTACGCCTCGCCTTTCTCGTAAAGCTGGATTACGTCTCCACGCCAACCCTCTGCCGACTCGTTAGCGGCGAAAAATGACAAATGCGCCCTCAGCATCTCCCTGATGAAATATTCTCCAAGCGTATCCTGCATCATCAGCTTCCATCCATTTCCTATTTTTGATGAAAAACCGGGGTTAATGGGCCTCCATCCCTCAAGATATTTTTCGGGATGTAGGACCTCGGCGGTGGACCTCGGGGGGTTTTCGTAGAGAGCGTTTACGCCGCTCCAGCCCTCTTTCTCGTAAACATATTCGACGAAG
>QMUP01000052.1 GCA_003660635.1 Candidatus Wolframiiraptor sp. | reverse complement strand
GGCTCGCGGTAAGCGAGGAAGGAATAAATCTCTTTAAGATACTTCTGATACCTGGTCCAGAGGTAGGCGAACATTCGATTTGGGTTTCCAATGTGAAATCATTCTGCCCCAGATTCGACGTGGTCTACACCAACAATCCGCTGGTGAGACGGCTCTTCGAGGACGAAGGCTATCCTGTTAAGCAATTAGAACTTTACCGTAGGGACTTCGAGATGGGGACGCGGATAAGGAGGATGATGCTGGAGGGGGAGCCGTGGGAAGACCTAGTCCCGAAATCAGTCGCAGAGTTCATCAAGAAGATTAAGGGAGTGGAAAGATTAAAGGAGATTTGTTCGAGAGATTAATCGCGACAAAAAGATAGCGCTAATCTTTTTCAGGACTTCCACATATCATACTAACGGAATGGAGGAGAGGATATTTAACTATAAACAGGCGATAATCATCCGCGCCGACCTGAGAATGAGCAAGGGAAAAGTTGCATCACAAGCCGCTCATGCCGCCGTTGCAGCGGCAGAGAAATGTAGAAAAATTAAACCAGAGTGGTTCAAGGCCTGGATCGAGGAAGGTCAGAAAAAAGTTGTATTGAAGGGGAGAGATGAGGAAGAATTGAGGAAATTACTACGAGAAGCAGAGGCTCTCGGGCTACCTGCAGCCCTGATCGAGGACGCGGGCTTAACTGAGATACCGCCTGGAACCGTAACCGCCCTGGGTATAGGTCCAGCCCCATCAGATCTAGTCGATAAAATAACTGGAAAACTTAAGTTGCTTTAGTTTTGGCGGTGCCAGGATTTGTTTGGGAGGCTTTCACGTCTGAAGCCGGAGGAGGTCGAGTCGTTTATAGGAATATGCGGATATGCTACTAAGGTTTCGGGGATAGGGGGAGTAATCAAAAGTAGACCTGAGGATTTTCTAACTTGGGAAGTATTAGTAGATGGGCTAGATGCGCGGCGGATCTACGAGTCTTACACGAGTCGCCTTGAGGGATTGGGCGATTACGTTCTCGCGGTAATGAGGAAGAGGGGAATTGACACGATTAGGGCTTCAACGGCGATTGCGAGGGAACTCCATCTGAAGCCGAGTATGGTGTCGATCTGTGGAATAAAAGATAAGATGAGCATTAGCTGGCAGTTTATCGCGCTTCCAAAGAACTCTATCAGCGGAGAAGGGTTAAGGCTCGGAGATCTGATTCACGTGCTCCCCATCAAGGATTTTCCGAGACCATTGAGTTCAAAGTTCTTGTCTAAGAATGTCTTCGAGATAACTATTAGAAAAATCCATGGAAATGTAGCCGATGTCAAACTATGTCTAGAGGAATTGAAATCGAGGGGGTTGCCCAATTTCTATGGCCATCAGAGATTCGGGGTAACGCGGCCGATAACGCCGATAATTGGTAAATTGATGATGCTCGGCAAATTGGAGGAGGCTGTTAAGGTTTTTCTCATGGATTTTTCTCCGCTTGAGAGCGAGGACAATAAGAAGGCGAGAGAACAGCTTTCGAGAGACTTCGATTTAAAGTCCGCGTTAGAATACTTTCCCAGAAGTTTAAGATATGAACGAGAGGTGTTAAAGTATCTCATTGCTCATGAAGGAGACTACGTAGGGGCTATGAGGGCTCTCCCACTCCGGCTTCGGAGATTGATGGTCGAATCGGTTTCTGCTTTGATTTTCAATAAAGCTCTCTCGAAGATATTATCAAGCGGGAAATTAAACGAATTAGAAATCGGAGACTTCGTCGTGAAGGTCGATGTCTTCGGTCGACCCGAGCCCGGGAGACCGATAATAGTAAAAGATGGAAACCTGGGTCAAGTAGAGCGCTTAAAAAACTTGGGAAAGCTTGTAATAGCTCTTCCGGTTCCCGGATACCTCTCTGATATTCCCAAAAGCAGTAAGGGCGAGGCACTCTTAGACGCGATGGAGGAATTGGAGGTCTCCCTGGACATGTTTAGACTTAGAGCGCTTCCCGAGGCATCTACACGCGGCTCTCTTCGGCCGATAATAGTCCCAAAATGGAGCTGCGAAATAGTCCACTCCGATGAGGAATCTTTGACTCTTAGAGTGACCCTGCCTCCTGGTTGCTATGCCACAATCTTACTAAGGGAGATCATGAAGCCGGGGACGCCGCTCGCCTTCGTGGGGAAAATGAATAATAACGATAGAGTATAAAGCTCTGGACGAATGGAGGGCTATGTCATTAGGACTCCAAGCGCCAAGGCCACGTGGACGCTAATCGGAATAAATCTCCTAGTAGGCCTCGCAACGATAATACTGCAGTATACGGATCCTGGTGCCTTTAATTGGATCATTTATAACTTCGCGGCGGTTCCTCTCTACACGATTAATGGTTGGGAGCCATATAGGCTGATTACCTCGATGTTTCTGCACGGCGGCTTCATCCACCTCTTCCTCAACATGTTCGCCCTCTTTATCTTCGGCCCAGACGTCGAGAGAGTTGTCGGGAGAGCGCGTTTCCTCCTCCTCTACTTCATAAGCGGTTTGGTGGCGGATTACGCCCACGCCTACTTCATCCTCGAATTCTTCCCATATAGACAGCTTCTCCTAGCCCCCTCCATCGGTGCTTCCGGCGCGATCTTCGGCGTCATGGCGGCGTTCGCTGTTTTATTTCCGTTTAGGAGGCTTGTGATTTTCATGGGGTTCCCATTGATAGCTCCCGCCATCGTGGCGATCTTCATTATGGCGGCTTTTCAATTCCTCTACGCGCTTTTCACGCCTTTCTCCCAAGTAGCCTACGCCGCCCACCTCGGTGGATTTATCGCGGGGCTGATAATCACCTTGATCTATAAGCCGTCTCTAAGGAGATGTACTCCTGAATTCTAATCTGCTCCAATTACCTTAATCAATACGCGTCTTTCTCTTGGGCCATCGAATTCTGCTAAGAATATGCTCTGCCAGGTTCCGATCATCAGTTTCCCATCGTTTATCGGAATGGTCGTGGATGGGCTTAGGATTACGGATTTCAGATGAGCGTGGGCATTGTAGTCCACCTCATCGTGAGCATAGTTCGCCCTCTCGGGAATCAATTTCAGCAGGGTTCTCTCCACGTCTTTTCTCAATCCGCTCTCATCCTCATTTATGAAGATCCCAACGGTTGTATGGGGTATGAATACGTTGATTAATCCATCTCTCACACCGCTCTTGCTCACAGCCTGCAAAATCTTATCTGTGATGTTCACAAAGTCCATAGCCGCCCTCGTTCTCACTTTAAACTCCGCAGAATAAGACTTCATAGGATTTTAGAGATCACCCTCTGATTAAAAGATTTAAGCACGGAAGCCAAATAAATCGCCTAGCAGATAATAACTAAGAAATGCTGATAGACGCCCACTGCCACGCCTATGAGTTCTCACATGAGGATCTCAGAAAGTACAGATCTTCATTTAGGATCATTTGCGTTTCCGAGGATCTCGAAAGCAGCATAAAATCCCTCGAAATCGGGGAAGCCTTCCCAAATATCGTCTCCTTTATAGGGCTGCATCCTTGGAATGTTCCCGAAACGCCCCGCTCTGAGATCGAGGAAATAGTGAAATTAATTGAGAAAAGGGAAGTTGCCGGGCTGGGGGAAATAGGATTAGACAAGCGGATGGGTAAGGCCTATCAAAGACAAAAAGAGATCTTCGAAATCTTCTGTAAACTTGCCGTTGAATATGGTCTTCCCGTTAACTTACATGCATTGGATGCGTGGGGAGACGTGCTAGCAATCTTGCGGAGATATGATGTCGAAAGGGCGGTCTTCCATTGGTATAGTGGGCCGATAGATCTCTTAAAAGAATTGTCTGACAACGGCTATATGGTCACGATAAATCCCTCTGTAAAAATCCAACGTCGTCATCGTATGGTGTTAGAGGAAGTTAGCTTGGACATGGTTATGACCGAGAGCGATGGCCCATATCAATACCGAGGACTAAACCTTAAGCCAGATATGATCCCAGAATTAGTCGAGTTCATCGCGGAAGTTAAGGATACTAGACGAGAGGTTGTAGAAGAATTAATTGAGAGGAATTTCCTGAGATTTCTCAGGTAACGGTTTCTAGATGTGGGATTTGAATGTTCTTCAAGTATCTGGTAATTATTTTCCTATTTTCCGACTCGTCTTTCTCCATCTCAGCGATCAGGTTTAAAGTTTTCAGGAAGATCTCGTATTCTTTTTTCCGCATGACCTCGGCGAGGATTATCTGGTATCCTTGATCTATAAAGATGCAGTATAGATCTTGTGGCAGGTTTTTTGGCAGCTTCTCCAATACATCTTCTTCTTGTAGAGGGATGCTGAACATCTTTCCGTCTCGTCTTCCGCTGACTATAAGGCACGTTCCTCTAGTGATTTTCTCTATTGATGTTAAGGTGGGGTCAATTACTTTAAGATCTTTCAAGAGCTCGGCGGATTCCACTATCCACCTAGGCTTCTCGGATTGTCTACTTAAGATTACCTTCGCCTTTATGGGGATCCCGGGTCTTAGAGGTATCTCAGGCTCCCGCATGTACACCGTCTCTGATTTTCCTCCGAGGGTCATTATCTTCACTCTGTATTCTAGTAATCCTCTTCGAGTCCTCGGCGTAATCGAGACAACGTATCCGCTGATCTCCATCTCCTGATGAGGGTATTTGGTGTATCGGGCGTCCTTCATCGCGTTATCCGGAAAAAGTTTTCATCGAACCTTATTTAGCCTTTTGATGTTCGACTTCTGAGAAAATTGCCCCGGTATCTGCTGAGGTTACCCCGAGGGAATATCTTAGGAGATACCCTTTCCCGATTTTTGGTTTAGGTGGGTGCCAGGACCGAAGTCTCTTCCGAATCTCTTCTTCATCGAGTTCGACCCTGAGAATTCTCCCCAGAACATCTATCTCGATTATATCTCCATCTCTAAGCACGGCTATCGGCCCCCCTTCAGCGGCCTCAGGTGACACATGGCCTATACATAGCCCTCTTGTGGCCCCTGAGAATCGGCCATCCGTTATTAAGGCGACCTTCTCGACTAATCCGAGTCCGACGAGCGCTCCTGTTGGCGCGAGCATCTCCCTCATCCCCGGTCCTCCTTTAGGCCCCTCATACCTTATCACGACAACTTCTCCGGCCTCAATTTCCCGATTCATCAAAGCCTTTACGGCGTCCTCCTCGCAATCAAATACCCTCGCCTTCCGCTTGAACTTCATCATACTCTTAGGGACGCCCGCGGTCTTCAACACCGCTCCCCGAGGCGCCAGGTTCCCCCAAAGAACCGCGATGCCCCCGCTCCTCCTTATCGGATTTTCTAGGGGTCTAATGATTTTCTCGTCAAGCCTCTTGGCGTTCGCGATGTTTTCGCCGATGGTTTTACCTGTAACGGTTAAGGCGTCGAGGTTCAGGAGGGGTTCTAAAGTCTTCATCACCGCGGGTATGCCGCCGGCCCTGTCCAAGTCCTCCATATCATATGGACCGCTGGGAATCAATTCTGACAACTGTGGTGTCTCCCTGCTGAGCCTGTCAAAGTCGTCGAGGCTGAGGTCTATGCCCGCCTCCTTCGCCACGGCCATCAGGTGGAGGACCGCGTTCGTAGAGCCCCCGAGAGCTAAGTCGACGCGAATAGCGTTCTCAAAAGCCTTCTTCGTCAGGATCTTGGAGGCGGTTAACCCCTCGCGGACGAGATCGACCGCCCTCTTTCCAGAAGCGAGAGCTATGCTTATCCTCCTAGAGGTGTTGGCAGGAGGGGTCGCCGAGCCCGGTAAGGATAGCCCCAGGGCCTCGGTTAGACAGGCCATCGTATTGGCCGTGTAGAGTCCATTGCAGGAGCCGCAGGTGGGACAGGCCAAGGTCTCCAGTTCCGCGAGTTCTTCCTCGGAGAGTTCCCCGGCTTTAACCCTTCCAATAGCCTCGAACATCGCGGAGGTCCCAACCTTCCTCCCCCTAAACCATCCGGAGAGCATGGGCCCGCCGGTGACAACTATGGTCGGCAGGTCTAGCCTGGCGGCGGCCATGAGCATTCCCGGCGTCACCTTATCGCAGTTCGTTATCAGGACGAGCCCATCTAAGGCGTGTGCTTCGGCCACGATCTCAACGGAATCCGCTATAATTTCACGTGACGGCAACGAGTAATGCATACCCCTATGCCCCATCGCGACTCCATCGCAGACGACTATCGTGTTGAACTCGAAAGGTACTCCCCCAGCCTCCCTCACTCCCTGCGCCACGGCTTCGGCAATAGTCCTGAGATGCACGTGGCCTGGGACGAGGCTTGAATAACTGTTAATGACCCCGATAAACGGCTTATCGAAATCATCCCTCTTCAGCCCCACGGCGTGCAGTAGGGCTCTATGCGGCGCCCTCTGTAAACCGCGTTTAACGACGTCGCTTCTCATGCTGCATCCATCAGCCTTACTCACGCTTAATAATGTTAGCTCTAATTCGGCCCCGGGAGAAAACTGGTTGAGGCCCCCCTCTGAAGTCTTGATTGGGAAAGCCTCGGCTAGGATAACTTACTTAGGCATTCAAAAAGAAAGCAAAGTAATGGTCTGTTCGTGAAGGAGGAGCTGCTTATATTGTTGGATGGCGTGGTACTCTTTGGTTTGCGCATGGGGCTAGATGATGAAATTAGGAATTTATTGGGTAGGGGCGATGAGTTAGGTAAGCTGGAGCTCGACGTGATTAGGGTGTTAACGGTC
>QMUP01000051.1 GCA_003660635.1 Candidatus Wolframiiraptor sp. | reverse complement strand
GGGCTTGAGGAGGTTGAGTATAGGAAAGAGCTTTGGAGGAAATTCCTACGAAACCTCATAAACGAGGTCAAACCCCAATTTGATTCAATCCTCTCCATCGTCGATGGAAGCGGGAAAATCGTTTTAAGAAACCTAGAAGATCCGGAGAAAGCAAGCCTAGAACTCCACGTCGGATTTAGAGGCGCAGAACCAGTTATATTAGACGCCCAAACGCATAGCGGTGGCGAGAGGATTGTCGGGACACTTGCATTCCTCCTCGCACTTCAGAGATATGTTAAATCGCCTTTTAGGGCCGTTGACGAATTCGACGTCCACCTCGATCCCCTGAATAGGGAGAGGATGATAAAACTCCTCCTCAACATCGCGAAAAGGGAATCTAGAACCCAGTACATAGTGATAACGCCTGGCAGGATACCTGTTGAGGAAGACGTCAACGTGATATTGGTCCAAAATGTTGGGGGTAAGTCGGCCATAGGGAGGGTGACGTGAGATGACTACTGCTGAGAAAAAACTCAGAATAGCTAAAGAAGAACTCGAGAACATAATCAAAATCTGCGAGAACATAGAAAAACGGGGCCTAAACCCCTTCACGGTAAATGTGAAGGAACTTCTCTCAAAGCTCAGGAAGACATTGGAGGAAACCCCGGATCTCGATTACTACGTAATGGACGCCGAGACCGTATACAAAATCGCGACCTTGGTGGCATTACAACATAAATGGTTGAAAGAGAAGGCGCGGGCGCTCTTCGTCGATGCCCAGATGATAGCGACGAGGCTCGTAGCCATGGACAAGAAATCCATAGTTAGGGCCTTCCTGAAGGCGTGGAGACCGATAGTTTCTCTCGAGCATATGACGCCGCATAGATTAAGGCAGGGAATCGAACACTTCTTAGGTCTTCCACCTAGAGGTGGGGGGAGAACGTGGGGATGGAAGATCTCGCAGAGAGAGGTGGAGTTAATTAAGGGGAAGATCGCTGAGGAAGAAGAGATCGCCGAGAAACTAAAAGAACTACGCGAAGAACTCATGAAAACCTATGAGGAAAAAGGGGAAGTGGATTACTGGGAATTCATAAAAAGAGATAGATTTGAGGAAAGTTTTGAACGGGCATATCTCCTAAGCTTCCTAATAACAGAGGGATACGTGGACGTCAAGAGAAACCCGTTAAAGAACGAGATAAAACTCATCCCGAGAAAAGAAAAGGTGAAACGCGAGCAATCCGTTTCCTTAGTCATAACTATAGGAGGTGAACTGGGTGAGCGGCGAAGATAGTTTCTCAAAGAAACTGATGACAGCCGCTGCGATGCTACTTTTCAGAAGTCATAGGAAGCCCGGAGTTAAGGGATGGGAGCTAAAGTATAGGCTTGGGAAGAATTACATGAAGATAATCGATGCCTTAAACTCTCATCTGAAGAGGCTGGGACTGGAGGTGAAGACCGTCTTCGAGGAAGGTGAAGATCTCGATAAGGCGAGATTCTACATAACTCTCGCTCGGCCACTAATGCTCTCCGACTTAGTCACGTCTGGGTGGAGCATAGATGAAGTAGCGGCCCTCGCGGTTACGCTCTCAATCCTCGTCAGCAGGGGCGGAAAAGCCCCCCTCAAAGACGTGTTAGAGGTTCTGGAAACAAAATTCCCGAAGTGGAAGGCGGAGGCCCACTTAGAGAGGGCGATAAGGAGGGGATATGTGGAGAAAAGTGAGGAAGATGTCCTCACACTTGGATGGAGGGCCAAGGTTGAGCTGGACCAGAAAGAGCTCCTCACATCCATGCTCGAGCTTCAACCACCTGAACAAACAAAGGAAGAATCCGAGGGCGAGGAGTAATCTAACGACTTAGAACAAAATTTCGCGATGTTCGAACACTTTTAACATTCGCTCCAAAATACCCTAAGATTTTCGAAATATCAACTATGACCTTCTAGAAACAAAAGAATTAAACGCGTCCATGAGAAAAAATAGTCGGTGAAAGGGGAAAAGTGGCCTCCTTAGGGTTCCCCCTAAAGGTCGGCTTTTTAGTAAGCTTGAATCTGGCTTTGATAATCGCGTTAATAATAATTGGGCTACTGCTTTACTAATCCAGGGCCTTCTCGAGACCACGGCTCGACGAAGATTTATTAACAGCTCGGAAAATCATCGAGACATGTCTGAAAAGCAGGAATGGGCATCTCCGGGAGCCTTAGGTCTCGCCGGGTTCGGGCTTACAACGGTTCTACTAAACATCCATAACGCCGGGCTCTTCGAGATACCGACCGTGACCTTTTGCCTGGGATTCTTCTACGGAGGCTTGATCCAACTTCTCGCGGGTTTAATCGATGGAAAACGCGGCGACATCTTTGGATTGACTGCGTTCACATCCTATGGGGCCTTCTGGATCGCGCTGGCGCTGGCTATGGTCTTCAGCTGGCTCGGTATAGCGGAGGTCACTCCGGTTGAGCTGGGATACGCTATGTTCTTCTGGGGACTCTTCACGCTGTACATGACTATAGGATCCTTTAAAGTGTCGAAATTCGCAATCCCAACAGTCTTCGTCACCTTGACGATACTCTTCTTCCTGCTCTCCGCCGGCTTCTTCGTCCTAGACGCCACGGGATCCCCAATAGTTTTAAGAATCGCGGGAGCTGAGGGAATATTCTGCGGACTAAGCGCCATGTATTCTTCCGCTGCGATAGTCCTGAACACGCATTTAGGGAAGAGAGTTCTACCGCTTTAAAACCACATTCTATAATCCCAAAATTTTTCCAAACTTTATTCCGTAGTCTGGTTATCTGTAAAAGGTTTTCTATCAGTTATGAGCTATCACTATGAGGGGTGAGCCCACCAAATTGACTTTGGTGCGTATAGGGTTAATCGGTAAGACGAACACTGGTAAAACTACGTTCTTTAACGCCGCGACCCTAGGGACAGCCGAGGTCTCGACTTATCCATTCACCACTAAGCAGCCTAATTATGGTGTGGGATATGTCGTGACCCACTGCGTTTGTAGGGAGTTCGGCGTTAAGGATAATCCGAAGAACTCGAAGTGCATAAATGGGTGGCGGCATATCCCAATCGAGCTCATAGATCTACCGGGTTTGATAAAGGGGGCATGGGCTGGAAAGGGTCTCGGAAACCAGTTTCTCTCCGTTGCATCCCAATCAGACGCCCTCCTCCATATAGTTGATGCCAGTGGAAGCGTTGACGAGGAAGGTAGGTTAACGGAGCCGGGGACAGGGGATCCCCTCGCCGATTATTACGACATCGAAGAAGAGCTCATTATGTGGTTTATCAAGCTCCTAGATCGATCCGAAGATAAGATAATCAAGGCCCTGAAGAAAGGCAAGGATCTCCCGGAGGCCATGGAGGAGGTCTTTAGGGGGGTCAAAGTTACTGCACAGGACGTGAGAGCCGCGCTTGCACAGACAGAGCTGGACAAGAAGGATTTCGAGAACTGGACCCCTGCAGATGATAGAAAATTCGCCTCTGCCCTAAGAGAGATAGCTAAACCAACAATCGTTGTGGCAAATAAGATGGATCTCGATACAGCCCCTGAGAACTTCAAGAAACTCAGAGACCAGCTCGTCGACAAAATCGTTGTGCCATGCAGCGCCGAGGCGGAACTCATACTCCGAAGGGCAGAACAACGAGGGTTGATAAGATATATCCCCGGGGAAGAGAGCTTTGAAATAGTCGATGAATCTTCGATAACGGATCGTCAGAGATGGGCGCTGGAATTCATACAGAAGAAAATACTTGAGGAATACATGAGGACCGGGGTCCAATTTGCCATGAACGTCGCCGTGTTCAAGCTACTGAAAATGAACGCCGTCTACCCCGTATATGACCTACAGAAACTCTCAGATCACCACGGAAACGTTCTTCCAGATGTCTATCTAATGCGTGACGGAGCTACGGTGGCAGATTTGGCGAGGGAGGTTCACAGTGAATTAGCGGAGGGACTTCTCTACGCTGTTGACGCCAGAACGGGGCTCAGGCTTCCCGCGAGTTATAAACTGAAAGATAGGGATGTGTTATCAATTGTCTCTGCGAGGAAAAGGGTCTAGGTTTTAGGGACTATGTAATATGATAAAGTATTTTCTTCTTCCCGCCTCCCTATCTCTATCGTAACGCGCATACCCCTCTTAAGCTTCGCCGGATCATCACATTTCACCCAAGCTAAAATCCTGAAACCATTACCAGCTTCGGCGATTCCAACGATGTAGTCCGGATAGTGTTGATAGCTTTCCGGTTTGACGTTCACTACGGTATATGATAAAAGCGTTCCCTCCTTATCCACCTCAACCCAGTCCACGTCCTGTGATCCGCAAATCGGGCAACGTGGCTTAGGGGGAAAGGATTTCTCTCCACATTTCCTACAGCGGGTCCCATATAGCGTTCCCTTAGTTAATCCATCGAAGAATTTCTTTAGGGTGGATATCGGCAGAGAGTACCTTAGTTTTAGCTCTCTTAGATCCTTCCAGAGGGGGAGTCCGGATTTCTCATCATATACTATTGGGAACTTATCTGATAAGGATTCTCGGCTTGCCATGTTCATGAAACAATCTTAAACCTTTGAGAAAAATATTGCGCTTCCGAGTGAGAATGCTAAAATCAGACGGAGACATTTTTAACAGGCGTGAGTAGAGAAGCGAAGTTCATTTTAAAAGTCGAGGAAGCGGGGAAATCTCTTAGGGTGGAGAAAGAGGTCTCTGAGGCGTTGAAGGGAGCTATTGGGAGAAAGATGTTAAGCAAGATGAAGAGAGAATACGTTGAATGCCCATTAGCAGGTAAAAAAGTTCCATTCTTAAGGTGCTTTGCCTGCGCATCATTCATCAGGAGAGTAAGGGGATACGTCCACTGCGCGGGAGAAGAATTTAAACTGAAGATTTAACCTAAAATACCGTTAGATGGGGCTGAGACTCGATGCAAGGGACTAAGATACATGCGGCTATCGATAAAATCAGGGGTCCTTTTAAGGGGAAAACAATACTCTTCGAGGCATTTATCCTCGTCTCGATACTCACTCTCGGGTTCATGATCAGGGTCATGCCGATAAGATGGGGAGTATACTTGATGGAATTCGATCCCTGGATGCAGTTCAAGGAGATGAATTACATCATCGAGAGGGGATGGAGGGGGTTCATAGACTTCTTCACCTGGCATGATTACACGTCCTGGTATCCCCATGGCAGAGACGTCGGGAAGACCGCGTTCCCAGGCCTCCCATTCATGGCCGCATTTATTTATCATCTGTTACACGGAATCGGGGTCGAGATAGACGCTTTAGAGCTGGCGGCCATGTTCCCGGTCATCATGGCGCTCGTCGCGATATTCTTCGCATATCTACTCGGTAAGGAAATCGGCGGAAAACCCGCTGGATTCATCGCGGCCTTCTTCATGGCGATCAGTAGGGCGCATGTCGAGAGAAGCCTCTTCGGGTGGTTTGACGACGAAAGTATAGGCATACCTCTGCTAATGATCGGGTTATGGGCGTATATCAATGCGTTAAAGGAGGAAAGAAGCAGGTTTGGGGTCGTGGCCTACTCAATCCTCTCAGGCCTATCTTTCGGATACTTAGCCGCGAGCTGGGGAGCCGCCAAATTCCCGCTTGCATTCATTCCGCTGGTAACCGTTTTACTGGCCTTGATCGGGAGATACAATCGGCAACTCTTGGTTTCCTTCACGATAACGTTTTCAACGTATACCACGATAGCCTTAATGGTCCCTAAGCTCGGCCCAGGATTCTTGAAAGAGGCTACGATACTCGCCGGATTCGCCGCGGTCATCATACTCGTCGCCTTCGAGATCTCGAGACTCTATCCGGATAAAATCCACGTCCGGAGATTGCCATATTACGTGATAATCGCCGGAATCGCGGGGTACCTGGGGATAATCGCTGCAGGTTATGCGAATATTCCGGGGATAAAGTTCTTCAGCGTCTTAGCTCCTTGGATGAGGTATCACCTTCCAATAGTGATCTCCGTCCAAGAGAACCAATTATCGACATGGGCTGTGATGTTCTCCGATATGGGTTTCACTATACTTTTCTGCCTAGTCGGACTCTATTACGCCTTTAAACGGAGGAAAAACTCGGACATAATCCTAGCGCTATTCGCGATCTTCACAATCTACTTCTCATCCACGATGGTCAGGCTATCTACACTCGCCGCTCCTGGGGTCGCCGTCATAGCCGGACTCGGGTTAGCCGAAATTTTAGGGGGCTTTGCGCGGGCCATGAAACTCGCATCGGCGAAGACTAAGATCAAGCCCGTCGGAATCGAGTACTACGTATTGACGCCCATCTTGGTGGTGGGGATATTGATACTCGGGATAGTCCCCGGCGCATATGGTCTCAGATACTCGATCTCGGCAATAGACGTCGGCTACACCCCTCCGACGATAGTTTCCGCATCGACGCCTTTCAGAATGGCCATACCGGCTTGGCTTAAGACGCTTGAATGGATGAGGACTAATCTGCCGAAAGACGCCGTCATAGCTTGTTGGTGGGATTATGGATACTGGGTAACTATCCTAGGAAATAGGACCAGTATAGTGGATAACGCGACGCTTAACTCGACTCAGATAGGCGAAATAGGTTATGCCTTCATGTCAAATGAAACCGTGGCATACAAGATCTTCAAGAAACTCGGAGCAACCCACGTCCTAATCTTCGTCACCCACGTTAGCTACGGTCAAGAGGCAAGGTTGCTGGGTTACGGAGATGAG
>QMUP01000050.1 GCA_003660635.1 Candidatus Wolframiiraptor sp. | reverse complement strand
CTTCAACCTCTATTCCCCGCGTAAGGAATCCTTTCGTGATCCTGGCTGCCAGCCATCTAAGCTTTCTCACGTTCACTATTGGGAGGCTTATGAAGGCTTCCACTCTATCTCCCTTCTCGTTAAGTGATAGAAGCTCAGGTTCTCCGAAGAGTTCTGATCGTATTTCTTTTAAAACTTCCCCGACGGCGGATTCAATTCTGTCGAGCTTCATTTTTGGAAATGTTAATTTGAGTTCGACGTGCCTTGCAAGTGATTGGGATTTATTGATTATCGGATGTTTCAAGAAGTATGCATTTGGTATTATAACCAAGTCTCCCTCATAGGTTATGATCTCGGTGTCAATCCCTCTAATGGACTTAACCGTTCCCTCAATTTCCCCTATCCTTATCCAATCGTTTTCCTTAAATGGTCTCCTCGTCATGAGGTAAAACTCCGCGGCCAAGTTCAAAACCAAGTCACGCATACTAACTAAGATGAAGACCAGTATCGCCGCGGTGATTATCGAAATCGCCATGACATCCAAACTGAGAACACTTACCGCGATGGCCGCGCCCATGAAGAGAATGAAGTACCGCGCGACCTCCGCCGTCTTCTTAGCGAAATTTGGGCCGAATTTCGATAATGCGCGTTCCAGATTCGTTCGGATATATCTGCTTATGAAGTAGGAAATGATTAGAACTGCTACGGCTATAATTGTTCTTAAAAGGAGATCATTTAAAATCAAATTTGTTTGAGCCATTTTCATCACCTCTTAACCATCTTCAATATTTTCTCCAACTTCTCCTGCGCCCCGATCAAGTATGCTCTCCCGCCTAAATCGATATCCCTAAAGGTATTCGTGATCTCACCTGATTGAGATACGAAAATCGCTGAGATCTCGAGGCTTCGACTTAATTCCTTTCTAAGCTTTTGGAGGAGTTTTTCTTCTGATAGCCTAATAGAGGTTATGAGAATCCGATTTTTTGGAGATTTGTAGATGATATTCATGGGGGAGCCTAATATCTCTGAGAGTTCAACTGGTATCACACTGTAGGGGTCAATTATGTAAGTTATTCCCTCCTTTAGGAAGATTTCACGATTTAATGGATTGTTAAGTATTGAGATTGTTAGGGGGATTGCGCTTTCTTTAGCAACCTTACAGTATCTGAGGTTTAAGGAATCGCTCTCAGTCGCGGCCACAACGGCGTCCAGGATACTTCCATTATTTTTGATGTATTCTTCTACTCCATCTATTTCTTGGAGGATTACCTCGGCGAAGGGGAATGTTTTTGAAAGTACGTTGACTTTCTCGGTGGTGAATTCTATCATTATAAGCTTTCCCTCGGGATCTATTTCCTTAATCGCGTTTGCGGCAAAATATGCGGAATGCCCCCCACCAATTATGAGTGTTCTCAAACGAACCCCCCGCCTGACTCAAGTCCTAAGTCTATTGTCCTAACACCTCTAAGATATTTTTCAGCCCATTGCGGATCTGTTTTCTGGTCTCTGATAGCCCTCCTGAGAATGGCTCCCGCTACTTCATATGCCATATCAGTTAACGCGTGTAGTGGCTTCATGTCGTGATCCTTGTACCCGATATCCCTCTCGACTACCCTCGCCCCGAGTTTGTGTAGGTCTATTAAGAGACCCACATCCACTCCCCAGCCCTGTTCAAACTCAACTTTATAGAATAATTTTCTTACCCCGGCTATTTCCCCGCTTAAAGGCTGCTTAAACCTCGCCAATTCTGGATAAAACATTCTCAGCAGGGGTTTGGCGACTAATTCAGTGACCCTCCCAGCAGCCCTCTCAAAGCATCCCTTCACGAAATCCGCTTCTCCCTCGATCACGGGTTCGGCCAGCTTCTCGACGAAGTCAGGTGTCATGTTCTTGATGTCTATATCCAAGTAAACTAAGACGTCGCCAGTTGCCAGATATGCTCCATCTCTCATGGCGATACCCTTACCCGGATAACTCAACCTACTCTGAACGATGGCCTTGGCTCCTTCTCTCTCGGCGACTTCGAGGGTTTTATCTTGGCTTCCGCCATCAACCACAATGACCTCGCTCACGTTCTTCGCCTTAAACGCCGTCCTAACCGCTCTCTTCACGAACTGCTCCCTATTCTTCGTCGGAAAAATTACAGAAACCTCCATCGAATACGAGTAAGGATCCCACTATATAAGAATCATAAATGCGGCGTGGGCGACGATTATATTGCTTCAAGCGAAAAGAAAAGTGAACAAATAAATCGAAGAGCCACGTTGATGATCGTATGAAAGATATGATATTAGCAACGACTCCAACCATTCCTGGATATAGGGTTAGGAAAATTCTCGGGATCGTGCACGGGATGACTGCGAGGACGAGAGGAGCTGGAGGAAAATTCATCGCGAGCATCCAATCGGTTTTCGGAGGAGAGGTCAGCGCCTTCACGAGAGAATTGGAGAAAGCAAAGCGGGAAGCGATCGAGCGGATGACCGAGGAAGCCAGAAAACTCGGAGCAAACGCAGTCATAGGAGTAGACTTCGAGACGACAGAGGTCTTCGAATCAGTCGTCCTCGTATCCACTCACGGAACCGCCGTCCAAGTCGAACCAGAAGAATGAACAAGGAACATCGTCCTCCTTCGAAAACAACGGAACAGAATAGATAGGGCCGCGGCTGGGATTCGAACCCAGGCATCCGGCTTTCTGCACGAAGGAGCTCCACAGGCCGGAAGGCTAACCGCTACCTCACCGCGGCCAGTTTGTCCGGCAGTGAGTCTTTTTATCGCCGATTATAAAAACTTAAGATTAGGGGGGTTGTTGGGAAAAGAATTATCTTATAGTTTTTCATCGGGTGTTGTTTGAGGCTGGTTGCTGGAGTTCTTCTTACTCGTTGTCGTGGTCTCGGCTTCCGGAGCGCTCTCCCCCGGCCCCCTCTTCCTAGCGACGATAGACTCGGCTATCAGATCCGGTAAATACGCGGGTTTTGCCGTCGCTCTTGGACACATGGCCTTCGAATTCCCCCTGGTAGTGGCAATTGGTTTCGGTGTCTGGAACTTCTTGGGAGACCCCGTTATAAGGACCGTGATAGGGTTGTTGGGGGCTTTTGCACTTATAGGTTTTGGGATCATCCAAGTCTATTCCTCGATCAAGAATTCCTCCAGAAAAGGTGAAGGCGATCCGAGTAAAGTTGGTCTCAATACATACGTTAAGGGGTCTGGATTTTTTGCGGCATTCCTCGTCGGTTTACTCTTCACGGCGTTGAATCCCTATTTCCTCATGTGGTGGTTTACGATAGGCTTATCCCTGATCGCGGAGGCCATTAGGCTGAGCGCTATAACGGGGATCTTCATCATGTTCGCGTTCCATATCTGGTTAGATTATGCGTGGCTGGGATTCACGGGCTACGCAACGGCTGTCGGAAGCAGATTACTTAAACCCCATCACTTGAGGTTAATCTCCCTCTCTTTGGCCATAATCATAATAATCCTCGGAATATTCCTCCTCAAATCCGCGATAGCAGCTTTATAATCCACGTCATAGCCTGTTAAAGATGTTGGAGGCGTTATATTTCGGGCTGATCGCAGCGGCCTTCTTGGTCACCACAGCCGTGTTCCTCAGGCTCTACCTCAAAATCTCTAGGGAAATCAGGTCACCTATCAAAGCCGCTGTAAAATCGGATAACGAGGCTCTAAAAAGGCTCAAAGAGATCCTATCTCAGAGGGAGGAAGCCGATCTGAGGGAGCTATTGGATGAGCTCAGAGAGATTAAATCTAAGATAGAAGAACTAATCGACGATGAGGAGCGAGGAAGTGTTGAGGGCGAGGGCGGCGGCGATAACGGAGGTATTGAAAGAAATTGAAGATGGAATAGTTATAGGTTATGGATCTGGAACAACGGTTACACAGCTGCTCCCCGAACTCAAGAAACTTATCGAAAGAGAGAATCTCCGTCTCAAGTTCATTCCATCATCTCTTCAATCGAGGGAGCTCCTGATTTCATATAACTTGGAGCTGGTGACCCTAGATGAGGTACCTGACCCAGATCTGGTAATCGACAGCTTTGACCAAGCCGACTACGAAGGAAACGTGATAAAGGGCGGCGGCGGGGCCCTTCTGAGGGAAAAGATCTTAGCCCAGGCCGCTAAGAAAGTAGTATATCTCGGCGACTACCTTAAACTCAGGGAGGTACTTAACTTCCCTATACCAATAGAGATTCTGCAATACTCGTACTCTCATGTTAGACGCGTCCTCGAAGCATGGAATATGCGACTCCGACCTCGGAGCTGCGGCGCGAAGATGGGCCCGATCATAAGCGATAACGGTAACATCCTAGCCGACGTTGAAGCCGGTGAAATACGCGATCCAGAGGGACTTCATGAGAAACTAAGATCTATATCCGGGATCTTGGAGACGGGAATCTTCATCAAGCCCGCCGATTTAATCGTAATAGGGTACCCCGATGGATCAATAAAACGCATCGAGGTCGCCAGGAAGAAACTCATTCCATAAATTCCCAAGCCTCATGTGTAATAATATATGCGGGGGCCGGGATTCGAACCCGGGAACCCCTACGGGAGCGGGTCTCTTAACGATCTGACCAGCATTTGTGGGTTCTTAAGCCCGCCGCCTTTGGCCAGGCTTGGCTACCCCCGCGTCGCTCCAAAGTTATGGTGCTTCAGCGGCCTAATTTAACATTTACAAGGGGGGTTTAGAAAAGGATTTTAATTTCCCTCGATTCATTCGAGTTGCCATGAGGATCTTTCAGGTGAGCGATATTCACGGAAGCGTCGAGAGCGCTGAAAGGATCCCTGAGAAGGCGAAGGAGCTTAACGCCGAGCTTATAGTAATTGCCGGCGATATAACTCATTTCGGAGGAATAAGCGAGGCAGAAGAAATCTTGGAGATAATCTCGAGGGCTGGGCTCCCAATATTCTTCGTCTCCGGAAACTGCGACTCGCCGGAACTCCTCACCTGGAATCCTGAAAAATTCAACGCCGTGAATTTAAACGCGAAAACCGAGAAATTCTCCGGGTATTCCTTCATCGGCGTGGGGGGTGGCAGCGGGAAGTTCGGAACTCTAACCGAGCTTGAAGAAGACGAGTTTGAGGAGGTCTTAAAAAGATTCGATCTCCCACCGGAGTCCCTGATATTATTGACGCATAGCCCACCCTATGGCACAGAGGTCGATTTTACCGGGACAAAACATATTGGGAGCACGGCGGTTAGGCGATTCGTCGAGAGGGTTCAACCTATCCTAGTATGTACGGGACATGCGCATGAGGGAAGGGGGATAACTAAAATCGGGAGGACGACTGTGGTCAACGCGGGGCCGGCGAAGAACGGCTTCTGCGCGATAATCGACGTCGATGGGGATCTCGTGAGGCCGGAGCTCCTGACGCTTTATTGAAGTGACTGCTTCGTGAAGACCTCGCTGAATGTCACCTTCTCAATACCCTCAATATATTCCATCAAGTCTCTCGCTAGAGCCCTTTTGGCGACTTGAATGGCTGGAAGGAGTATTGCTTCATCAGGTATCTGGATTGTTATCGACGACTTCGTGGTCCTGATCTTGAATTTTTTCACCTCCACATCTGGTATCCTATAGTGTATCAGCGCCTTAACCTTCTCAGATTTATCGGTAAGTATCTTCACGACTTTGACGTAGCAGTCGAGGGTCTTTCCAGCGAGATATGGATTGAAGTCGACCTGGACTCTTCCCGAACCTATGCTCCTGATTATCCCCTCTTTGCCGTCAATCACCACCCTACTTCCAATCGTTATAGGGCCTTCGACGTCCTTGAGCCGCCTTAGGGGAATGACCTTTATTTTAGATGGATCCCTCGGGCCAAACGCCTTCTCCGGGGGGATCTCGAACTTCTTCTCCTCTCCAGGAGCCATCCCTATTAACTGCTCCTCAAAGGCCTTCAACATGAATCCCTTACCTGGGATGACGAGCCTGGGCTCAAATCTCCCCGAAACTTGGAGTCCTTCTTCCTTAACCACGTTCTCCATGGTGGTCTCTACAAGTTCCCCGGTCTCCTTAACCCTAATAACGTAATCCACTAGGACTAGGTCTCCTTCCTTAATGACCTGTTGGGCGACCTCGGATTCAGCACCGGCACTTTTATCGGACATAAAGGCTCAGAAAAACTCTCGGCAGAGCCTCCTTATTAAGCATAAATTCAGGATATAAGCAGCCCAACAGTCGAACATTATCTGGCCTCGATTTCCATACGAAACTTTTTATTAAGCCTTGAGATATCCATAGAGCTGGAGAAAGCCTGAAAAACGTTTCCAGGTGCTAAGTTAGATGTTCTCTAACATGAATCTCGGTGATGAACTCACTAAGAAGGGCACTACAACCGTGGGTCTGGTAGTCAAGGATGGGGTAGCCCTGGCAACCGACACCCGGGCCACCGCAGGATACTTCGTCGCGCATAGAAAATGCAAGAAACTGTTTCCGTTAGCGGATTATGCCGCTATAACCATCGCGGGGAGGGTGGCCGATGCCCAGAACATAATAGACTATCTTCGAGCAAACATCAGGTACTATTTCATGGCCTGGAATAGGCCGATGTCCATAGCGGCGATCGCGAGGTTGGCGGCGAACCTGATGTTCAGGTGGCGTGGCTACTTCCCCTACGAGGCACAATTAATCATAGCCGGAATAGACTCACAAGGTCCCCATATTTTCAACGCAGACCTTTACGGCACCTTAACCGAGGAGAGGCTCCTCTCAACAGGATCCGGCTCCCCGATAGCATATGGAATAATCGAAAGCGAGTATCGTGAGGATATGGG
>QMUP01000049.1 GCA_003660635.1 Candidatus Wolframiiraptor sp. | reverse complement strand
GATTTCATGAAGCCATCTGGAAAATTATATGCAAAGGATTCAGAGAAGATAATCCCGGCGATCAAGAAGTTGTTATCAAAGGCGAGAGACGCGGGGGCAACAATAGTCTTTACCCAAGACTGGCATATCAAAGATGATCCAGAGTTCAAGATTTGGGGAGAACACACGGTGGCCGGGACTTGGGGAGCTGAGATCGTCGAAGAATTGAAGCCGGGAGAAGCGGACATAATAATTAGAAAACCGAGCTACGACGCATTCTACTCGACGCCTCTAGATCACATACTCAGATCAAAGGGCATAAAGAAGCTGATACTAACGGGTCTGTTAGGGAATATCTGCGTTCTCTGCACAGCCATAGGTGCTGCGGTTAGAGGATACGAATTAGTCATTCCGGTTGACGCCGTATTCTCCCTCTCCGAATTCGATCAGGTCTCTTCTCTCCGCTTTATGAATTCTGTTCTTAAGGCTGTCTTAACGTCATCGGATCTTCTTGGCTTCGAGGTGCGAAAGAAGTGAAAGAGAGAAAGTTCTACATAGCGACGGAAGAAGAAATACTCTCAGGAAAAGTTACGGACATATACTTCGCCAGAACCAGAGAAATACTGGAAAGAACTGGGAAAAAAGATAAACGCGCCTACGCCGAAATCCACGCCTACGGTCTTCCCAAGGA
Source organism: Candidatus Wolframiiraptor sp. (assembly GCA_003660635.1). Taxonomy (GTDB): domain Archaea; phylum Thermoproteota; class Nitrososphaeria_A; order Caldarchaeales; family Wolframiiraptoraceae; genus Wolframiiraptor. The sequence goes on along the minus strand of QMUP01000049.1, from coordinate 6,172 downwards.
ATACAAGTGGGCGATTGCTGCGGGAATCGGAGAAGCGGCGAAGCTCCTCGAAGGAAAAGATGTCGATGTCTATGCTCTTGAAGAGGGAGAGTTCTTCAGGGTTTATGAGCCGGTGATGGCCATTGACGGAAAGTATGTGGATTACGGCATTTATGAGTCGAGTCTCCTAGGAATACTCAGACACGCGACGAGCGTGGCGACCAAGGCCGCGAGGCTCAGGATCGCCGCCGGAGATAAGACACTCCTCTTCTTTGGAATAAGGTCGGTACACCCCGCGCTCGCACCCATGGTCGATAGATACGCGTTAATGGGCGGATGCGATGCTGTCTCGAGTATTATTGGTGCTGAACTGGCAGGGGTTAAGCCCGTGGGGACGATGCCCCACGCATTAATCTTGATCTTCGGAAATCAGCCGGAGGCCTGGAAGGCATTTGACTCTATAATCCCGGAAGAGGTCCCGAGGATAACCCTCTGCGACACCTTGTCTGATGAACGATTTGAAGCGCTCCTCGCCGCCGAGGTCCTCAAGGACAAGCTCTATGGCGTCAGATTTGATACCCCGGGTTCGAGACGCGGGAACATGAGAAAAATCGTATTGGAAGCCAGGTGGGCGTTAGATCTCGCCGGATACAAACACGTTAAGATCTTCGTGAGCGGCGGCTTAAATGAGGAAGAGGTTAGAGAGCTATCGGATGTCGCCGATGGCTTCGGAGTAGGAACCTCCATAGCGTTTCCACCCTCCGTAGACTTAGCCATGGACATAGTCGAGGTGGATGGGAAATCATTTTCTAAGCGGGGAAAACTCCCGGGCAGAAAACAAGTATATCGTTGTCGAAAGCTACACGACACGGTTACCCCATTCAATGTCGAAATAGACTCCTGCCCGATCTGCGGGGAGAGAGTTGAACCCCTACTCAAACCCCTTATACGCGGCGGAAAATTGGTCCGGGATATTCCAACCCCGCTTGAGGTACGGGAAAGGGTGATCAAGAGGCTGAGAGGGCTCACAGCAATCGAAGAATTCCAGCCCGAGCCGAGGTTCCTGATCCCCTAAAAGAATCTAGTTTATTTCCTCCCAATCCGAGGATATATCCAGAAAATGTCGAAGAGGATCGTGGTCTGCATCAGCGGGTTCGCCGGATCCGGTAAGAGTACGCTTGGAAGGAGGCTGGCTAACGCCCTAGACCTAAGATATGTCTCTGGCGGCGATGGATTAAAGATGCTGGCGATAGAGCGGGGCTACAAGCCAGGTGGAAATGAGTGGTGGGAGACGGGCGAGGGCTTCAAATTCCTCGAAGAGCGTCTCAAGAACCCGGAGTTCGATAAGGATGTAGACAGAAAATTACTGGAGTTCGCGGAAAAGGGCGGCGTCGTAATAGATAGCTGGGTTCTCCCCTGGCTTTACAAAGATGGATTCAATATCTGGCTGAAGGCTAGGCCGGAGGTGAGGGCCAGAAGGATATCTAAGAGGAGCGGGGTCACGGTTGAAGAGGCATTAGAGATGTTACGTAAGAGAGACCGGGAGAGCGCCGAGCTCTATGAAAGATTATATGGAATCCTCCTCGGAAAGGATTTTGAGCCATTTCACTTAATCTTGGACACGAGCGAGCTCGACGAGGAAGCGGTGTTCAGAATAGTTTTGCAAGCCGTTAAAGAATATTTTAGGTTGTAGTCGCCGGGCTTATGGATGACGCCTCTTCCCACTCCTTCGCCACCTTCGCCCTAATCAACTCCTCCAAACAGTTTTGACAGAGCATCCCCCCATAATATCTCTCAACGGTCCTCTCACTGTGAGAAAGCTTGTAATCTTTCTCCCTAGGTATTCCATGAATTATGCCGCCGCATCTCGCACAGCGATGGAAATTCCTCTTCTCATCCACATAATGAGTTACCACCCTACCGCCAGGCGTCCTAACATACTTCCTCTTCCTACTCCTAGTCCTTAACATCCTCCGCGGCATGCTTCATCACCTCCTCAGGCTTCACTTCAAAGAGTTTTCCGAGGGGCATATTTACTGCTAGGAGGGATAAAATAAACCATCCGATGAATGTGAGTTTGTTTCCCTGGGATATCAATGGGATCACTAAGTCGCCTGGGAGTGAGGCAACCACGCTGAATGCTCCGTAGAGTGGGGTGAGCGCCGCGTAGACGGCGTAGAAGATCCCGAGGCTTCCGAATAACAGGATCATGTTCTTCTTTCCGATTTCTGCGTCTATCTTTTGATAGTATTCGCGTTTCTTCATGAGTTTCTGGAGCATTTTCTTGTCTCCCTTCTGTTTGGCCTCGAATAGCATCTTCTTAAATTTCTGGGATTCCATCATCTTAGCCATATCCTCCGGGGAGAGTACCTTCCTCCTGAGCCAGTTCGTCGCTATACTAACGCACAGCGCGATCAAAAATATTTGGAACATTATGTCGAGCATTACTCCTCACCTAGGACCCTGCCGAGGAATGGGTATGCTTCGGCTAATCTCTCCCTGACGAGTAACTCATAGTATTGGTAAAGGATTCCCGTCATTAGCAGAATACCTATTCCCCCTCCATAAACGTTGAAGTAGTCTCCGAAGATCGCTATCAGGGCAACTATTATCGCTCCGACGATGGTCAGGATCTTTATGTATTTCTCGAGCAGCCTAGCTATGATCGTCGGCGCTCTCCTGAAACCTGGAATCTGCATTCCAGCCTTTATTAATTGGTCTGCGACGTGGCTGGGTGAAAGCCCTCCGACCTCAACCCAGAATTTCGCGAAGAGTATGCAGAAAACGATCATTATCACGCTGTATATTAACGCCCTCACGGGATCACTTATTGCCCTGCTGAGGGTTCCGGGAGATGTGACATAGTAGGCGAGTCCCCCAATCGGGATCGCTCCGGCCTGTGTCGCGTTGAACATCCCGATGGCGTTTAGGAGTGGATTCGTGTTCGTGGGGTTAAATTTGCTCCAGATCATGGTTGAGAAGAAGTAGATGTTTGTGAAGACCACGGAGGCGAAGATCACGGGTATGTTTGAGACATAGAGGAACTTGATGGGATATTTCGCGGTATAGCCGGAGACCCTCGCATGCTGGATTGGAACCTCGATTCTAAGCGCCTCTAAGTAGACTATTAACAGAAGTACGCCTACCGTGCCGATTAATCCGATCAGGTCGGGAAACTGCCCCCTGTAAACTATCTCGTGGAAAGTCCCTCCCTTCATGGCCGCTTGAATCATGGCCAAGATTATCCCCTGATAATATCCATCCGGCAACATTATCGGCGAGAACAGGTTCGTGAATATGGCCTCGGCGACCCCCGCTGCGATGAATAGGCTCACCCCGCTTCCAAGCCCCCATCCCCTCTGCACGAGCTCGTCCATGAAGACTATCAGCATCGTGGCGGCGACGAGTTGGGCAAAGACTATCAACTGCACGGAGGGGCCGAGGGGGCCTAGCATGCCTGAGACCGTAAAGACCATCGCCTCGACAAGGACGACGATTATCGTCAAGAGCTTATTCATGGCGGTGAAGGTCGCCCTGTCCTGGGGCTTCGAGAGGTCGAGCCTAATTATCTGGGCCCCCACGAGAAGCTGAAGTATAAGCCCCGCGGTTACTATCGGGCCTATCCCGAGGGTTGTGAGTGTGCCGATTCTCTGGGCGAAGATTATGCTCATGATAAGGGGGCTCTGCCCAGCTAAGCTCGCCGCTTTGGGGACGCCGTAAAGGAGGGTGTGGCCCATTAGGCTGTAGAGGACGAGGACGAGCGCCGTCCAAGCTAATCTCTCACCTAGGCTGAGCTTTCTCTCAGGTTTCTTGACCTCTGGGAGGTATCTAGCAAGCTTCTCGATTATGGGCCGTGCGCTCAACTGGCCACACCTTCGAGTTCCTTGGGCGTTACTAGGTTCCCTCCGGCCTCCTTTATTGTTTTCTCGGCTTTCTCACTCCATTTCTCGACCACGACTAGGAGCGGCTTGTCGATCCTCCCTCCGGCGACGAGCTTCCGGATTCCGAGCTCCGCGAGATTGACTACGGGAAGCCCCTTGACGGTCTGGACTTTACCTTCCCTCTCGAGGTTTTCGACTATGGTTGAGAGTTGGATTAGGTTAATCGAGTTTATAACCGGTTTATTCGGTCTATGGAAGCCGTGCTTTCCAAAATAGTCGCGGTTATATCTAAGGACCCAAGTCCACTTATGCTTATGCATTCCGGTGTTTCCACGGCCTCCCTTAGACCCCGTCTTCCTATGCTGGCCTATCTGACCCCAGCCGCAGGTTCTGCTCCCCCTATGCTTCCTGCTCTTCCTATGTCTGGTTCCCATTCTCCGGGGCGCACCCCCTCCTTACATGGCTTTTGATGGAGGTCTTCCTTATATAGGATCACACGGCCGCCATGCGGACGAAGAGCTCGTTTATTTTTTCTCCCCGATAACCGTACTCTCCTCCCGCTGCGACGTGTTTCTTGATCGTGCCTTTAAAGCCTCCACGCGGTGGGTGAAGCCTGACATATGGCCTCAGTCCCTTCTCTTTCAGCTTGTTCATGGTTATCTCTGAGGAGTAGAGCTTTTTGGCGAGTTCTTCAAGTGATTCGTATCCCAGCTTCTTAACGTATTCTTCATCGAGTCTGCCGTCTCCCATGATCTCCACCCTTCTCAGGAAGGTCTTAATGGTCTTCAGATTGGGTTCACCCCAAGTTATCATGTGCTCCACCTTCTTCAGCATCCCCTCATAGCTCGGAGTCTTAGGAACTATCGTTGCCCAGTTCGCCTTCTTGAGGTTAAGCATTTTCAGGGTGTCTAGGTGTTCTTTCCTCGCCTTGACGCTGCCCTTGATCCTGATGACTAAATAGCAATTACAGTTACCTTCCATCTACATCTCACCACATGCTCGGTAAAACGATCTTGTTCGTGTTCCTAAGGGCTTCATAGGCGGCGCCGGCGAAGGAGAGCGTGGTCCGCGTCTCACCATAGGTCCTAGTCCAGACGTCCTCGATTCCCGCGAGCTCCAACACGACCCTCGCCGCTTCGCCTGCAACAATTCCTAAGCCTCTAGGACCTGGAATCAACTCTATTCTTACGCTTCCCCGCTTTCCCACGACTTTCATTGGGACGCTGTGCGGCGCTCCGCAGGCGCATTCCCAGCTTCCGCAACCCCTTCTAACGGGAATTAAATTCATCTTCGCGTTTCTCACGGCTTTTTCTATAGCGGAGACTACGTGGACTGCTTTTCCAGTGCCTAGTCCGACGAATCCATCCCTGTTCCCGACGACCGCTATCGCCCTAAACTTAGATCGCTCACCCGCCGCCGTCTGCTTCTGGACCAAGTTTATGTCTATGACTTCTTGTTCTAGACCTGGAAGGAGGTAATCGACTATCTCGACCTCCGTTATCCTAAGGTGATTTGCAAAGAGTTCCGAGATAGACCTTATCTTACCCTCCTTAACCATTCTGCCTACTTTAGTTCTGGGAACCCATTCTTCTAAGCTCATGAGCCTCCAACCTCCTTCAAGATTCTCTCCTTTACTTGCGAGAAATGCGAATCGAGGTTCATGTAAACCTCCTCATCTGATTTTGAGAATTGAATAGTCTCAACATCGCTCTCCTTGATGCTCTTATAATACTCCATTATCGGAACACCTTTAATGCGATCTTCATCTGGGAATACCCCCTCGCTAGCCGCGACCTCGACACCCGCATCGATGAAGCCTTTAACCGCTGCAAATACCTTTGATCCCTTAACTGCTCTATGCAACCCTATGTCGACCACAGCTTTTCCAATTCCCTTCTTCTTGGCGAGTAATCCGGCTAGAAATCCCGTGAGGTAGGCGGCTGGGGTATTCTTAAAACCGGCTCTCCACCCGTAGTCAGCTAGCTTTTTCGATGTCACCGTGATCAGGGTTTCATCCCCTCCAAGCTTTGATTTAATGACCTGTGTGATCAGGTACCGATTCGTCCTCCTTATCACAAGCCGGGGGAGGGCTGATTTAACGAGCTTCAAGCGCTTCCTGTAGTCTGTTAAGCCCAGTCTTCTTCTCTTTGGGGGAATTCTCTTTAGGATGCTCACATCAACGGCCTCCTAATCAACTTGTTTTGCTCTAGATACTCCATCATCGCCGCCACTGATTTGAATGCGCCCGCCTTAACCATCTTGTAGATCTTGCGATAAACGGTCTTCGTTATGAGCTTCTTATCTCTCAGTTG
>QMUP01000048.1 GCA_003660635.1 Candidatus Wolframiiraptor sp. | reverse complement strand
GAAATTGAGAGCACAAAAGGTTTCCCTAGAGGCTGGATAGTAATAACCGATAAGGGGAAAAAGCTATTTGTAGAACTGAGAAATAAAATCTTTTCTGGTAATGTTTAAGTTAACCAATATTTCACTCTAACGAATTAAATAAAAAATGGAATATTATTCTATTTTCCAAGATTAAACGACCAGCTCATAGATCCAATGCTTGAAGTTGCTTTATTAGCTCTTCTGCAGTAATTCTACCCATTAGATTCTTTTTGTAACATCTTCTGTATCAGACTTCATAATTTTTAATTATCTCTTCTGCCTCTCATTTGAATTCCTAACCGCAAATTACATACTAGCAGTTATTGAAAAACATAAACCCAGATAAATTTATAAATTAGAGTGAAATTAACTTTAAAACGTAGGTAGAGATTAAAATGATCGCTGTTTGTGGTTATGGTTCACTTATGAATGTATCATCTTTCAAAAGGACATTGAGCCAAGCCAAAAGCAAGAACCAAGTAATTTTTATTCCTATAAGAATCAGAAATATTATTTTCCTTGAAAAAAACGGACAGGAAATAAAATATTATGCAAAACGCGTTTTTTCTCACCCGAGGACTAAAAGATCTTTAACGAAAAAGCAAATAGAAACAAACCAAAGGGCTGTACTTACGTTAGAACTAAGTACTACCCCCATAAAAGGTGCTGAGTATTTCAACGCTGTGATTGGTTATAACATATCCGATGAACAATTAGAATTTCTGAAAGAAAGGGAACATGGTTATGATTTGTGTAAAATAAAACGTGAAGACTTGTTATTTATATATGACAAATATAACCGGGATTTTTTGGCTCAAGCGATATTCTATTACCCAGAGATGAGAAGTAATATAGAAGACATAATAAATTTAACATTTGAAAAAACAGATGATTATTCGCATATTCGGCAAAAACTGGAGAATGTTGATTCTGAAAAAGTAGTAGAAGCTATTAGAAGTATAATGCCTGAAGAGATACTCGTATTTGCGGAAGCTCCTCGTACTGGATACTCAATAAATCTTGTAGAAAAAATAATTTCCATAGGCAGAGCTATTATGTTTCCGTCCACGATGGATCCTCAACTTATTATTAATAATATTTATAACGAGTATAAAAGAATTGAAGAGCTTCAAGATATTAAGAAGGTCGTCTTATCGTATGTTGGCAATGCATCCACTAAAGAGTTGGAAGATATTATTACTCAACTGGATTTAATGACTGATAATAGTGAGCAATTTAAAGCCGAATTTCAGCAAATTCTGAAAGATAAATTGAAATTTAACACCAGTACTTCCGTTGATATTAAGCAAATATTAATTATTTTGCTTAGTAGCGTGCTTGATAGAATAGTAAGAGAAGAGACCACTCAAGTTATTAGATACACTCTCACTGAGCGTTTTGGTGTTAAGCTTTATCCAATCCAGGAATATAATAATAAAATTTTAGATTTTACTTTTAAATTATGGGGTCCTGATTTCGTTGAAGATTATTTGAATACGACCTTTTTAATAGATGGTAAAAAAATGTCAGAGTTTGATGATGACCCAAAAGTACAAAAGATAAAGGCTCTCCTTAAAGAGAAATCTTATGATGATGTTACCAATATATTTTCTTCCCCATGGCTGGATTGGATATTCACTCGTAATCTTCGCCAATCTGTAAATCCTGCTTATGTAGCTAATAAGCTTCTAGAAGAAGGAGTCGCAAGTGCCGTAGCCTATTGTACCTTCTCGCATTTAAAAGAGAAACAACAACGTGATATGGAAAGAATAATAAAGATAGATCAAAGACTGAATTGTTTAAAACAGATCAATGCTTTCGAGTTTATTGATGAACTTTTTGAAAATATAGAGGAGATGGTAAATCCGTCAATGATGGAAACAAATTTTATTTCCTTAGTCTATTTAGATTCTTACGAGATAAAGGTTACATCAAAAAATCCAAAAATTAAACAAGTTTCTACCAAATTTGATTTGTTTCTTATTATATTTTCAAATGGTATCATTAGTATAATTTATAGATTTTCTGATTTTGAAAAGCTTATTAGAACAGTCCCTCTAAGTTATATTCTTACATGGTGGACTGAATTATCTGAGGTAAAAGAAGTTAAAATTTATCCTTTAAATGATGAGAATGATAGATCGGCAGAGTTACACTTTAGACGCTTATTTCTTGCTGAAAACAACGATATGAGTAGTGCTAAAAATTTAAGTGATTTATCCAGACGATTATTGGAGAGAATACGTGAGATATGTAATCTTACTAAAGAGGAAACAACATATCATTTTGGACTTAATCATCCCCTTCTTCACTTTTCGATAAATGAAAATCTTCTAAGAGATGCATCATATAAGTCTATTGAGGATCTTTATAATAACGATAACATTCGAGAAAAGATAATAAGAATAATTACTACTAAATTTAGAGGCCCTCACAGATTTGTTTCAAGTAATCTGGAGAACATTTCGCCTTATTCTGAATTCGCAATCTTTACAGACTTTAATTCGCTGATTTTACATAAAGATCCAAATTACGTAATATATTATACTAAAGAGATAAATTATCTTACTCTATTCTTCAGCTATATTATGGCTGCTAGACAGAGTGTGTTAGTTGCATATTACGAACTGGATAAGCTAATTAAAGAATCTCCTAGAATACAACATATTGATTATTTTGTTAAATTACAGCGCAAATGGATCCAGTATTATAGCCTTCTCATGCCCAGCCGTGTTTTACGTAATAGAGAAGAAATTATGCTTGCCGAGAAATTATTCAAAATATTCCGTGTTGACAAAAATAGCGAATATATTGAAACCCAAAAATCCGAATTAGACGAATTCTTATCAAGGAGAAAAATGAGCTCGGATGAGTGGGCCTTTCTCTTTATTAATCTACTACTCTCTGGGAGTTTAGCATTTGATTTTACATCACAAGTGCTAAGCCGTATCATTACACCTACTCCTTTAATCTTCTTTCTTGTATGGCTCATTGTAAGCGCTACTATCTTTATAATTACTCGATTAGTTCCTAGATTGTATTTTAAGTACACAGCCATGAGCGATTAACATCTGAATGCTAGGACTTTTTACCAATATTGATATTACTCATATTAACAGTAATTGTGAATTGCTCTAAAAGCAGATAGAAATAGACTTTTATTTATAAAAGTAGCAATCATTTGATAATAGAGGGATCCGAATGATGCATATAAACCCTGTTTTAGAAAGTGTAGGGTCGATCATAGAGAAGACATTACATGTTAAGATTAATTTTGAGAAAATAAAAGAAGTTGCTACAACGTTAAAGGATTATAAGTTTCCTCCGTTACATTACGATTTCCTTCCGAATTTAAGGGGTGATGATTTAGTTCAGTTTACATTTGTATTTAATTCTATTAATTTTCAGTTTTGTGAGCTTAAAAAACCTTGGCGGAGATTTGAGATAAAATATGGAGGAACTACTTATAGTGGAGCTATTGGACTTATTTATTCATTAAGAAAAGCTTTAGAGGACGATATACCAGTTCTAGACGCAAAATATTTAGCGAAGCTCACTGAGGAGAGAGCTTTAAAATTTCTGAAGGGAGATAATATTATAATTCCGATGTTTGAGGAAAGGGTGAAAATACTTAGAGAAATAGGAAAGGTACTGCTTGAGAAATACGAAGGAAGCTTTTCAAATTTTCTGAAACTTTCTAATAAGGCGTTTGATGAGGGAAAAGGATTGGTTGAAAGATTAGTGAAAGATTTTCCATCTTTTAATGATGTTAGAGTTTACAGACCCACGGGTACTGTAGTTAAGTTCTATAAGAGAGCTCAGTTGCTTTTTGCAATGCTGCATTATAATCCAAATTGTCAGTTTAAATTGGAAAATGTTGACAAGTTAACAGTTTTTGCTGATTATAGACTTCCCCAAGCACTGAGAGATCTGGGGATTATAATGTATTCTGACAAGCTAGCGTATAAAATTGATAATAGGATACCGATACCTGAGGGATCTGATGAGGAAGTTGAAATTAGAGCGTGTACCATTTATTCTGCTCATCTTTTATGCGAGGAAATTAACAGACATAGGAGTGACAAAATTACGGAAGTCATTCTAGACGGGTATCTCTGGCTTAAAGGTAAAGAGAGTATGAGGCCACATCACCTTACAAGAACAATTCACTATTAATTTAGATAGAACCGACTTATACTAGCATCAATGACATTGGCTTCGTAAGAAGACTAAAACTTTCTGTTTATATTTTAATTCATAAAAAATTGTTGTTATTACATTAAAGGCGAGGAATTCACCTTTTATAGTTGGCACTAACTAGTATAAACTCATAGTTAAAATCAAATGGCTAGATGCACTATTAGCGAGAGATTATATTTTTGACAAAAATATATATGTGTTTTAAGAGTAAAAAGATGTTCAAGTTGCTTTAAATTTTCTAATTAAGGTATTAAGAGGAAAAAACATAGAAATTATCTAAATTAATCAAGCTTATTTGAATTTTAACCGGCACTTGAAAAAGAGTTGGTGGAAAAGTAGCGGGAGTCATCTGCAACACCGCAAGGTTTCTAGCATCGTCCCGCTACTTTCCAGCACATGCTCTTCACAAACACATCATCATTAATTGACGCAGAAGAATATTTAAAGATTATTGAACAAAAACTCGATAATAGTCAATACTACTCCAGAATAACGTCTTCCATCGCCGAGCAAATCGATGCAAAGTTGCAGCACATCGACAGCCCGATCCTCAACATTATATGTGTGCTGACAGTCTTATTCTTCGGAACCGCCAGAGACCTATGGAAATTCGTAAAATACGAAATCATCGGAATCCCGAAAATAGACCCTCGCAAGCCAAGTTCGGGTAAGTATTTGAGAAACGCTAATACCCCTGTAATGCACTGCCCGGTCTGCGGAGCACCGGGAAAGCCGAATGGATACACCAAAGCATACATCCACCAGTACATCTGCTCAAAATGCGGAAAGCACTTCACTGAGAACACATCATTAGAAAAACGCATCTTCAGATACATTTTGCTGGTAAAAGCCGTAGCCATGTTTCGATACGGCTTATCAAACTCATCAATTGCTTCACTCTTGGGTGTTTCGAGAAACGAACTGAAGCGTTTCATCAGCAGTGTCGATTCCAAAACAATGAAAAGACGAATAGACAATAATTTTATTAGTCTCATAAAGACCCTTGTAAGGTTAAAAAAGTACGTGCTTGTATCGATCGATACGACCTTCTTCGGTGAGACTGCGGTAATCCTAATTAAGGTGAACCACGGTAAAGTGTCGATATACTTGGCTAGAGGTGAAAATATACGCAGCATCAAGGATGCTCTCAATTTCCTTAAATCGATAGAACCGAAATTTCACAGCAGACTTATCTTTCTGCAGGACGGCTCTCCAAGGATATACTCGGCGATTAGAGAATATTTCAAGGATTCTATTGTAATTCGTCAGTTCCACAATCCCGATATGCGCGGGATAGTACACGTTCACTTCGTGTATAACGAAAAGCAGTATACGCTTGTTATTAGGTGGGATCATTTCGTAGATGATAACGATGCACTCGATAAATATAGGGGACTTCTGAAAGGAGAAGCTATATTAGGTAAGAACGAACTCATTCTGTATGAAGGCGATGTAATTCGCGCTAATCACATGTTAGCAAATGAGTTACAGCGAAAAATCAACTTTGCGATTGGCTTTGGAATGCGGATGCGAGAACTACCTGAGCTCATAGAGAAGGATCACGATTCGTATTTGAGGGCGACTCGCGATCGTATTGTATCCATGGTTGCTAGAGAGATTCGTGAGTTTCAGAGGCTTAAAAAGTATGTTGTGCTGTATGCCTCGGAATACTGCAAGGAAATAAATAATGCGGTGATCACTGGGCTCAGAAGGATGCTACAAGTTAAGCTCGAAAGGTATTCGAATTTGTTTCTACTGAAGCTGTATCGCAGTTTAAGAGAGCTTGCATTATGTAGCCCTAGTAAGGAGTAGCATGCTGAATTTATCGAAGTTAAACGTAAGTTGCTTGAAGCTATAGAGTCGCAACTAAAGAGTGTTTATGCGTTTCGGAGAATGATGAGTGAACCGGATGAGGTTAACAAGAAGACGCGTAAAACGAAAGTTAGGCGGTATTACTCGTTGGAGCTGTTTAGAGGCACGGTTAACGATGCTGATGTGAGAAAGTATCCTCAAATTGAATACGTGCTTGAGATTCTGCGTATGTTTTTCAACGGGAAATACATAACAACTAACGTTGTAGAAGGCCACTTTGGACGTGTTAAAAGTAGCATTCAGCTCATGAGGAATGTTGGAGGGACGCTGCAATACGTGTTTCTCCGATTCACATCACCAGCTATGGGTACCACTAACCGATTTTTCGAAATTCTGAATTTACTTGACCTATTCACGTTTGACGCATATTTGTCTATGAGTTCTAATGAGACTCAAGGTGCATCAGAAGATAATCGAGTAATCAAGACGAGAGTCGAGTTACATGTAGGGCAGGCATATTCGATCTACTATAAGAACCGGCGAGGCGAGGTTAAGCATCATGTAGTTTTAGTAGACCGCAAAGTTAAGCGGCGGAATACTGCGAAGGACACGTACTATATGGTCAAGTATCTTGAGATTGTGGATAGTCGGAAGAATACAGCCAGGGTGAGAAGGAGCGGTGTCATTTTGCGTGGTGATCGAGTAGAATCGGCTGTAAAACTCAATTTAAGGATAATTCACTAACTTTTAATCGAGTGCCTTGGGTAACGTGTTCAAATAAACTTAAAAATGGTATAGAGTTTATATTATATTGATTTTAATGTATTT
>QMUP01000047.1 GCA_003660635.1 Candidatus Wolframiiraptor sp. | reverse complement strand
GGTTGAGGTCACAGTTTTAGCGCCTACGGTTTGAGTGACCGTTACTGTCGCGGTCGCGGGTGCAGCAGCCATCGAACCTGCAAGATATCCTCCGACGAGGCCTATTATCAGAGCGACGATTATCCCAACAGCTGCTACAGCTGTGCTTACGGCAAGCCTTTTCTTGACGTATTTCCTCATCATGTCGCCGATTATTTTTCCACATGTGACATAAAAACTTTTCCACAAATGTTTCCAAGATTAACTTATTTCGCGAAAAATCCTCATTCATCAACCATATTTCCCAATAATCTATCGACATAATCTACGAGATCCGATTCCGATGGAAATCATGTAAAAGATCCTTTTAGTTAAGCGGTTATGGTATGGTTCTCTTTATCATGATTGCCGCAAGGTAAAGAAACGCGAAGAATGAAATAAACGTGACAGGTATTGATATCTGAGGCGGTATGATATCGTAGCTTCCGATAAGGGCGTATCTTATCGCCTCGACCGAATAAGTTAACGGTATTGCGAGAGACACCCAACTAAGGTAGTGGGGAAGCTTGCTGACGGGTATTATTATATTGCTCAGGAACATCATCGGAAACCTGATTGAGTTAAAGATCGTCATGGCCTGTGCAGGATCTTTTACCGCGAAAGATAACAGAATTCCCATGGATGAGAACTGCAAAGCCGATCCCACGATGCATAGCATTAATAGCATCATGTTGTGAGGAGGTATTGAAAGGAAAAGCCAGATGATCGCCACGGTTGCGGTCGATGAAAGAAGACCGAAGAAAAAGCTGCTAAGAGCTTTGCCGAATGCCACACCGAGGTAGCTTATCGGAAAAAGCAAGAGCCTCTCAAAGGATTCCATCCTCCTCTCGAAAACTATAGAAGCGGCTGACATCGACGTTGAGCCGAAGAAAAGCGATAGAGTAAGTAGGCCTGGAGCAAGCCAATCTTTTTCCCATCCCCTTAATAGGAAAGCGAGGGCGAAGACTAGTGGAAAAGCAATCCCCCAGCTTATCGTGGGCGGCTTAAAATAATACTCTTTTAGGTCTTTCTTCGCTATGTAAAATGCTCCACGAATCTCATCAAGCATGCTCCTCACCTATTATCTTGAGAAAAACCTCTTCCGCGTCTGCGCCCCTAAGATTCACGTAGTTCAAAGAGATTCTCCTAGACCTTGCCTTCTCCACAAGCTCCTCTATTACCGATATTGGATCGCTCACGACTAGCTTGAAAGATCCTCCTGACCGTGAAGCCTTTATAACCCCCGGAATCTGGGAAATTTCTTCAATGCTTATCTCCCCGGTGAAAGATACCTCGAGCACCTCACTTCCCGAAAACCTTCTCTTAAGCTCGGTGGGGCTGCCAGCCGCTATGATCTTCCCCTTATTTATGACCATTATCCTCTCGCATAAATTAAATGCCTCATGTATGTTATGGGTCGTCAGGAATATCGTCAGTCCATTCTCATTTAATTCTCTTATCATGCTCCATACAGCTCTTCTGCTTCTTACGTCTAAACCTATTGTAGGCTCGTCTAGGAACAGTATCTTAGGTTTGTGCACCAGAGCGGCCGCCATCGTGAGCTTCCTTTTCTGACCCTTCGAAAGTTGCTTGAACTTAGAGTCCTTCTTATCCATTAAGTCGAACAGCTTGAGAAGCTCATAAGCTCTATTCACCAGCTCCTCCTTCTTGATACCATACATCTCCCCAGCGAAAATGAGGTTTTCCCAGCATGTTAATTCCGGGTAAAGATTTGATACGTCGGGTACAAGACCAATGACCTTCTTCACGAGCTTGAGTTCCCTGAGAGGACTGTATCCAGCTACATATGCGTCTCCCTCACTTATCCTTGTCAGGCCGCAGAGCATCTTCACGGTCGTTGTTTTCCCCGCTCCATTAGGGCCCAAAAATCCGAAGAGCTCACCCCACTTTACGCTGAAGCTTATGTGATCTACCGCGAGAAAACCGTCATAATACTTGGTTAAGTTCTTAACGACTATCGCGTCCACAGACTCATTTCACCTCAGGTACTCTACTATCTCATCATAATTTTTGTATCTACCTGATAAATGATTCCCCGCGTAACCGGAACCATGCTTCTAGATTTGTTAAACATGTATGCTTCAAGGATGATCGTTAGGACGCATATAGTCACGGTGAGCCTATAAAGAGAATCATAACCTCCTCCCATTTAATTTCATAATGTAATCTCATACGATTTCATCTTCCTAACTTTATCAGGCCGCTTGATAATGTTGCATCCTTAGACCTTAACGCTATCTCGTGTAGACTTAAGCGACGCGGCCAACGTTCTGATCGTAGCAGTCCCTCATTCGAATCAAGGAACTCGAAAATTTCCCCCATTCCTTACCAAGCCTCTATAATGCTCATCACTCACCTTGAAGAACTATGAAATCTAGAAAACTGATCATATGGGCCGGGTGGGAGTCGAACCCACGACCTCCGCCGCGTCAGGGCGGCGTCATAGCCACTAGACTACCGGCCCTCTAAGTTTAGAGGCTATTGTCCCCAGATTTATGTTTTGACATCTTGATTTACATGGTTAACGATAAAAAAGGGAGGAGTGTTTTGTTATTCTGCCTCGGCTTTCCCTAGCCTTGCGAAGGCTTTTGAAGCGTCTATCGCCACGATCAAACCTAGGATGAACAATATTATCGCAAATGCTCCGAAGACTCCGTTTAGCGCCAACGCGATTCCCTTATATGCGGGAGCCGTTAGAGGACCCTTAGCGATAGGTGTACCAAGAGCCACCGCTCTCAGCATCGTAATTGCTTCCCAGAGTAGTGCTGCTTCACATGTTATTATCATGAATATCGCTGGCCCTAACGTGTATTTCGACGGCTTCTTAATCTTCGCCAAGTAGAGCGATACTAAGGTTAGGGCTAGGCCTGCTAGAAGCTGGTTGGATCCTCCGAAGAGCAGCCATAGGTTTATCCAGGCTCCGGTGTATGCGAGGATTCCTCCGATTATCAGACCTATGATCGATCCAACATACTTGTTTGAGATTACGGGTTTCGCCCCAGTTATGTCGGCCCAGACCATCCAGAAGAATCTCACGGCGAGCATCGCAAGCGTCAGTGCATACACTTCAAGCCAGAATCCATAGAATGGAACAGTCCAACCCCAAGCGATCTCACCTCCAGTCCATGGAGCGACGAGCTTTGAGGCACCGGTTACCAGAGCTGTCCACTTCACTCCGCCTGCCTTGGCAACCTCAGCGGGGGTTAGGACCATGTAGGCTGAGAGAGATGCTAGAGCCAGCAACCCCTCCGTGAGCATCGATCCAGCTCCAACTGGAAGGGCGTCGGTCTCAACATCGAGGAGTGGAGCCGATCCAGAGCTGCTCACCAGGCTATGCCATCCCGAGATAGCTCCGCAGGCAATCGAGACAAATAGGATTGGCCATATCGGTCCAGGCGTCCATACGCTTTTCGCCTTCATCCCTCCAAGCATCCCGAATACGCCGCCCCAAGCCGGCTGCTCGATCGCCACGCCTGTCGCGGGAGATATCAGGCCTCCGATGATTAGGAGTACTATTCCGGCGATCGCTGGGAAGGATGCTATGTAGATCACAGGCTGGGTAACGTACATCAGGGATACCGTTCCACCTATCAGCAGTAGGATCGACGTGTAAACCACCCAGAATCCTAGATTCTTGTATGGTAGCGGGACATAGATTCCGATGATTATGCCTATTATGGTTATTATCACTCCGACTATCGTTGATGTCGCAACTCCCGCCCTGGCCTTATACATCAGAAGTCCTGAGAGTATCCCGGCGATGAACATTATGGTCGTCGCTAGAACTGATTGCGGATATGTCATGAAGAAGACGCTGCAGAGAACGTCGAAGGTCGCTATCAACAGTATTAGGTAGAAGAATAGGAATCCTATCAACGCCTTCCTAGCCCTCGGGCTGATCAGCTCGTAGCTCAGCGGCCCAAGCGTCTTGCCCTCGTTTCTAACTGATAGGAATAGGACGGAGTAGTCGTGGATCCAGCCTATGAAGAAGTTTCCGACCAAGAGCCAGAGCAACGCGGGTAGCCACCCATAGAATAATCCGATGAATGGCCCTAGAATCGGCCCCAGTCCAGCTATACCCTTGAACTGGAATCCATAGAGAACCCACTTCCCAACGGGGAAGAAAGTTATGCCGTCCATGTACATGTGGGCGGGCGTCGCCCTCTTAGGATCAGGCTCCCAAACATTTCTATCATACCATCGAGCGTAGATATAGTACGCCAGCGCGTAGATGACGATACCGAGGATTACGAACCATATTGGGTAGAATTGCATCCCAGGGTTCCCCTCCTCATATCAACATTACAATATTTTTCCTTCATCATATATAATAGTTTCCAATGAAGCATTCCTCAACGGCAGATCATGATTCTATGTAAACTTCCTTTGTCCATTATCACCTTTGAGGTTTGAACACTACGGTTATTATAAGCTTTTAAGAGATGAAATAATTCTAAATGATTGGTCATGGACGATCTTGGCCTCTACTTTGTAATCGCCTTAGCCCTGCTATTCATGACATGGTATTTTATCGGAAGGCAACTTAATTTGAAGAGGCAGAAGATTATGTGGAACTCTATATCCGATACGATAAAGAAGTATTCGAAGAGGGTTAACTATAGGAGTCTTGGATCCACGGGATTTCAGATAAGCTTTCTCGGAAGACCCCCAGTATCCATGATCGAGTTGACTCTAGTGAATCTGGATAGAGAGAACCTCCTTCACTACCTTATCCAGAAATTATCTGGAAAAAGAGATCAGTTTTATCTTAAGGCGTCTTTCACATGCGATCCGACGATAAGCCTTAAGACCGGAAAACCTGGAGAGAAACTGGATGCTGTGGATGGGATCGAAGTATCGGGCTTAAACATTTTCTCGGACAATCCGCCGCTCGCTAAGAAGCTACTATTGAATGACAGGGTTCGGAATCATTTAATGGAGATTCGAGGACTAATCGGATTATCGATTTCACCAAGGGAACCGCATCTAATAATAATATGCAACTTCGCCCCCGAAACCGTTTATAGGATACTCAAATTCGCCAGAGATCTTGGTAAGGTGATTTGCTCTAGTGGCAGGAGGCGGTGAGCATTATATCCATCGCCTTCAACACATCTTCCTCCTTCTCCGCCTCAATTATTATCTCTATCTTCCTATGCGTCTTGTCGCAGTAGAAGCACATGGTTAGCTCAATTAATTCCCTATTTCTCAGTAGCCCCTTTCTGATGCTTTTTAGAACATATGCCCCCTTATGTCCGCAGATCTCAATAATCCCACTTCTCTCTCCGCCTTTCTTTAGAAAATTATTCAAGTCCGGCTTTCTAATCGGATTCGAGACTTTAATCCTAATTAGTATCTCGCTGCCCTTGACTACTGCGCCCAAAGTTATGTATCCGCTAACGACCCAATTAGTTCCCTCCACGACTTTATATGCTTCAACATCGATGACTCCCAACGGAAATATTCTCCAATCATCTGGAGCATTAAATGATAGAAACTTGGACCTGCCGAGAATGATATTGTCTCCCTCTAACACTATTGTTCGCATCTAATCTCATGGTATATAGTTTAGACCTATTTATCTTCGTAACTCCTATGATCTAGGAATATTTTTATACCGCTACAAAAAATTGTTATCTGAGTGAATATGACCAAGAAAGATGAGAAAGGTAAGGTTACAGGTGAGTTGAAGAAGGCGGTTAAAGGGATGTTCGTCGGGATGTCTTCCCTCGCCGTCACGAAGCAAATGCTGAAAACTCGAATGTATCTCGAAAACTTGTTCATGTTGATCACCATAGGAGATATGCTTGGAATACCGATCTTGCCGCCATACTACTCGCTCAGACTTTTGCCATATGCCGTTCCCAATATCAAGACTTGGAAGAGGAGATTATTTAGGGAGAGAGATGTGACAGATATGCTCTATTGAGGTGGCCTAAGGATGCTCTCCCTCAAGGAATTCTTCGAGAAAAATCCGGAAATAAAGATCATAGTAAACGCGGGGAAAGGAGGGTTGGGGAAGACGACCGCCAGCGCAGCTATGGCATACTGGTTCGCTAAGCATGGTGAGAAACCGTTATGTTTCAGCACTGATCCACAGGCCTCGCTAAGCGATATCTTCGAGACAGACTTATTCGGAAAGGGGATTAAAGAGCTCATGCCGAACTTATTCGTGGTCGAGATAGATGCGGATAAGAGGATAGCTGAGTTCCAAGAGGAGATCAGGAATAAAATTAAGACCATGTATGGAATGGATGAGATTCCAGATGAGATAGATGAGTATATCAAGACATCCGCCTATGAGCCCGCGATGCACGAATCCGCGACCTACGACGCCATGGCGGATCTAGTAGCGAGTGGACAGTTCCATCCATATGTCTTTGACATGCCTCCATTCGGCCATGGGGTTAGGATGGTTAGCATGGCCATGATCCTGGATGCTTGGATAGATAAGATGGAGGAGACTAGGAGGAAGGCCGCCGAGTACTCGAAGATGGCCGAAGAGATCAGAGGAGTTGCCGGCGAAGTTGAGGAGAAGATTTTAAACGAGCTTAGAGAGATTAGGCAGAAGCTCGACCTCTTCAGAGACTCCTTAATCGATCCTAAAAAATGCGCGTTCTTCATGATCCTAATCCCTGAGAGGATGGCGATCTTAGACACCGAAAGAGCCTTAGCCATGTTCGATAAACTTGGGATGAAAATGGCCGGAGTCATCGTAAATCAAGTATATCCAAGAGAGCTGCTAGATAGACCCGATTTGAGCGAGTTCCTCAGGAGGAGGATTGAGATGCAGCAGAAATACTTGAAGGAGATTAAGGAAAAGTTCGAGGAGTATATTAGAGCCGTCGTCCCAATGTTCGATAGAGAGCCGAAAGGACTTGAGATGATCGCGAAGGT
>QMUP01000046.1 GCA_003660635.1 Candidatus Wolframiiraptor sp. | reverse complement strand
GTATTCGGCCTGATTATTCGTCCTTATTCCCAAAAAATCCGATCCTTCTTTCAGAGTTTTCCCCGAGGGATCTAGAATCACATAGCCTATACCGGAGGGGCCGGGGTTCCCCCTAGAGGCTCCATCACAGAAGATCTTGAGCTTCTTCAAGCCGCAGCCTTCGGTTGAAGCTTCTTTATCTCTATCCTATAGCTCTTCGGCAACTTCTTAGATGCCACTTCTAATGCCTCTTTCGCGACCTGGAGACCCTGCGAATTCACCAGAATCCTGAATACCGGAGAGCCCCTGCTCACCCTAGCTGCCCTCCCAACCGGTTTTCCGAAAGCCCTCCTCATACCTTCTTGGAGCCTGTCGGCGTGGGCTCCGAAGATCATCTTATTCTCCCTGAGGACGTGGTGTGGGTGGGCTTTTAGCTCGAGGAAGAAACCCTCGTTTCCTAGGGCCGAGGAAAGCCTTTTCGTGAGGGAGACCCTGGCGGATTCTAAGGCAACATCCCTAATCTGCATATCCTCTTTCGCTATTAAGAGGAGCTCGTACTCGTAGTCGTCTGAGTATTTGCCGACCGTGTACTTCGCTATTCTTGGCTGGGGGGCGCCGTGGATGTAGTCGGGGCGCGTGTACGGCCTCTCTGGAGCACGCCAATTCTTCGCTTTCATCCCGACTTCAAGGATAGAGGCTACTTATTTAGGCTTCGCCAGCCAGCTCTCCAGCATCCTTTACAGCCTCGGCCACTTCGATGAGCTCTTTCGGAGATAGTTGATAAATCCGCTTAGATAAGGACTCTTCAGGGAGGATCCCTATAAGATCCAGCGATCCACGGGTTTTCTTGGAGAAATCTCTTAGGACTCGGCGTAGGGTCTGCCCCCTCCTCGTGAAAAGATACTTCAGGAAACGCCTTGTAGCGCTATCTAACATTATCTCCTCACCCCGCCTATTCATGATGACTATGGCGGAATCCACCTTTGGAGGAGGTTTAAAGAGCTTCTTTGGGAGAACATCGGCTATCCGGGTTTCGTAGAAGAAGTTTGAAAGAAAGGAGATGTAAAGGTATTTAGGTGAACCGGGCTTGGCCACGAGCTTCGAGGCGAACTCCCTCTGAAGTGTTAAGACCATGAGCTCTGGACGCGATTCGATAAGCCATTCCAGAAGCTTTGTGGAGATGCTGTAGGGCGGATTCGATACAACCTTGTTAAACCCCTTTGGCTTCAGCTTTAAAATATCTCCTACAATCAGCCGTACATTTGAGTAGCGTTTTAATCTGGATTCTGCCTCTCTGGCAAGCGACTCATCGAGTTCAACCGCTATAACTTTACCCGCCCTCTCGGCGAGTTTTTCGGTTAACTCACCTCTTCCCGCTCCAACCTCTAAAACAATATCCGATTTCGTTAGATCACCATACTCTATCATCTTGTCGAGGATAGCTCGATCCGTGAGAAAGTGTTGTCCCAGTTTTCTCCTAAGCTTCATGTTGAAGAAAACCGGTAAATGGGCTCTCTGACGAATAGCCTGTGCTTCTCCTCAGGGTTCGAGAGTTCGTCGAGTATCCTTTGGACAAGCGCTTTCACGGGGTCCTGGATCCCAATACGTTTCTTCAAGTCCTCATAGCTCTCAAAAGGCTTAAGCTCCCGTTCGGAGAGTATCTTCATGGCTATCTTCTTACCTATTCCGGGAATGAGCTCGAGAGCGTGCATCCTCGGAGTTACTGGGGTGCATTTATTGAAAAACTCGATAAACCTCTTTTCATGGGACTCCACTATCTTCCTCACCGCGTTTTCCAGCTCGCTCTTCGCATTTTCCGTTAAATCATCATAATTTATCCTCCTCAGAATCCTTAGAAGAGTCCTCGGAACATCTTTTCCAACATAAATCCGCGTACCAACGACGGGTTTATGTTCACGTGGAACCGCCGCCTCGAGAAGAGTGAAAAAATCCTCACCTATCAGCTGGGCAACAAATTCATCTCTATGGACCGTTATATTGGGAGCATGAGATCGCAGCTCCGTCGCTGGAAAAATGTCCAGAACATAGGCAAAGTCTTCGTATTTTTTCTGCCTCACCACTTCGCATCACATCCTTCACCAAAATCCGCCTTCAGCCCTGCTCTTCCCGCAGATACCTCTTGACTAAATCGACGATCGCCTGGAGCTTCTCCTCGGAGAAAAGGAGGAAGGATACTAACCGCTTATATCCGCTTAAAACTGCCCTAAGCTCCTCTACATGCGTGGGGCAGATATCAACTATCTGAACGGCTTCCTCGCGGGTAAGCTCAAATTTCTCCATTAACTCCTTGATAAGGGACTCGGCCTTCTCCGCTGGGAGCTTTGAATACTTTTTTACGTAGTTCAGGACCCTGAGCTGAAGCGTGCTCAATTCCTCCTCAGAATTACTCATAATTTTCTCGACTTCGGGAAGTGATATGGGGGTACGTGAGATGACTTTCCTAACCATGAAGAATTACACGCTCCACTTAACTAAGTGATCTGGGAGAATTGTAAGAATCTTGAATTTCTCACCCAATCTAACCTTAACGACATAGGCTCTACCCCTCTTCCCCAAGATCTCCCCGATCTTCCCATGATACCTCCTATGCGGAGCGCCCTTATGCATGGATGGATTCACCTTTATCGCCACCTTCTCACCGGGTTGGAAATCCTGGAGATAGATCTCGGGGCTAGGGCCCTGTCTAGATCCCCTGGACTTCGTGAGTAGCCGCCTAGACTTGTATCTGAAGCCCTTCGAGTCTGGCATTTTTCCACCGTGACCTGAGCAAATCCTATTTAAAAGCTTTTAATCCGGGGTGGTGGAAAACATTCGCTAAGGAATAAACCTATCCTTGAACTTCTTCAACACCGAGCCGATCGGGAAGTTTGACCGCTCTCCCCCACCCTCATCGTTGTTTACGGCAACTTCATACTCCTCGACCTCAGCTTCCTGGCCAGTATTGATGTACTTCAACTCCATAGTTTCGACGCCCTTGAGGGTGCTCTCCAAGAGCTTCCGCCTGTGTATACCAATAGAGGTCGGCACCCTGACCACCTGGCCCCTCCTATTTATCCTGAAGATGCTGAATCGGAGGTCTGAGAGCTTCCCGGTTTTGGAATATTTCAATGGATCGACTACGAGGGCGACCGCCTTGGGGAAAAGCATCTGATAACGCTTTTGGGTTTCGAGATCTATGGCCGAGAGAAAGACGTTGAATCCAGGATGAGAATGATACCACCCTACAATATAGAGACCTGGCCTATTCCGGATAACCCACTCCGCGGCGTGTGCAATCGTATCCTCGTGGAGATATACGAAGCCCGGCGTGGACCTCTGATCTCCGGTGATCGCGTCCCAAATCTCTAGGACATCATTTTTCTTGAGATATTTTCCGATGAGGAGGCCGGCGATCTCATTTCCCGGATCGATTAATGCGTGTTTAATGATCTTCCCCAAGGCAAGCGGGTAGATTCTCGCCCTCATGGTCCATCGGCTTAATAGGAAATGGAAGTAGTATGATTTAAAGGAATTACCTCTCTGATGATGCTTATTTTACCCTCGGAGGAAAGATCTCGGTATCAGCTCGATATTTCGCTGAGAATTCCGAGAAAAATGGAGATAGTTAATGCTTATATAGCGTGGTTAATGGGATACCTACCGAGCAGGGGTAAGAGTACATGAAAATCAGGGTTGTTCCAGCCATCGGTGGTGGAAGTCCGATTGAATTGGAGGTTTCACCGAGTACCACTATAGGCGCTATAAGGGCGAAGGTCTGCGCCATGAAGAAGCTGCCACCAGATACTACTAGGCTCACGTTTAGAGGAAGAGCGCTTAAAGATACGGAAACCTTGGAATCACTCGGCGTCCAAGACGGAGATAAGCTCATTCTCATAACTAGAACTGTCGGCGGATAAAGCTCAAAATGCTATTTTTCCATCCACATAAGCATCATCTCTAGATAGTTTTTTCTACAATCTTATTCGTTGAAAGTTAATTACCTGGCTTATCTCTCGTTGAGCTGGAGGGAAATTGTACACCGAGCTCCCGGAGCCGCTGTGGCACAGGCGTCTCGCACTTGAGTACAAGCTGATGCGGGAGAATGAGCCCACTTTCGACATAGTAAATGATGAGCTTACACACTACCGCGGAGTCATAATTGGCGAAGGACTCTACGAGGGCGGGTTCTTCAAAATCGAGATATTCGTTCCCAGAGCGTTTCCATACATGCCTCCAGAAGTCGTGTGGTGGACGAGGATCTGGCATCCGAATTTCACCGACGAGGTGCCGGCTAGGATCTGTGAATCGATTTTTAAGAATGATTGGAGTCCAACACTCCACTTATTCACGGTAGTAGAGGCCTTAAGGAACCTACTCAACAACCCCAATCCTGATGACCCATTAAACACGTTCGCCGCGGCGGAGATGAAGTACAGACCAGACATGTTTGAGGCACGGGTTAGGCAGTATATCGAACTCTATGCTAGACCGGAGTTGGCCTTCCAAGAATGAGCTCGAAAAAGCTCAAATAAGCCGGATTGATGCGAATTTATTGTTGAAGAATGGCTGATGAACACGAAAAAGAGATAATGGAGAGGTATGATCGGCAGCTTAGGGTGGCGGGATGGAACCAAGAGAAGCTTATGAAGGCAACGGTAGTCGTTGTGGGTGTCGGTGCGATAGGTTGTGAAGTTGCCAAGAATCTCGCATTAATGGGCGTTGGGAGATTAATCCTAGTAGATAACGATGTAATCGAGCTCTCAAATCTCAGCAGACAGATGCTCTTCACGGACGAGGACATAGGGAGGCCGAAGGCGATAGTCGCCGCTGAAAAGTTGAAGAAAATGAATCCATGGATAAAGGTCGAGGCATATTTTGAAGACGTAAGGGAGCTCGATCAATCAGTGTTTGAGGAAGCTAAGGTAATTGCTTCATGTTTAGATAATTGGCCGGTTAGAAGATGGCTCAACTCCCTCGCCATAGAACTCAATAAAGTATTGGTAGATTCCTCGATGGACGGCTTCTACGCAAACGTGCAAATAGTTATCCCGGGAAAAACCGCATGCTTGGAATGTCATGGGGATGAGCTAATCCCAAAAGAAATCCAACTCGCTGAATGCACTCTGAGGAGGAGAACGCCAAAGGATCTTGTTGAGGAATTAAAGGAAAACGGCATAAAGATCGATGTTAAAACGGCGGAAAAATTATTCGAACTAAACATAAAGACGGCGTATGACATAAAATACGCACAAGCAGATATCTTGGAAAAGCTTGATAAGAAGACGCGGAAAAAGGTCCAAGAACTCCAAGAGAAATTGAAGCCGAAGATGCCGGCGCTCCAATGTGTGGCGGCGCTGATCTCAGGAATAGCCTCAACGGAGATAATTAAGATCTTGCATGATGGTGAGCTCGGAGAAGTGATCAAAGACCTTTTGGTATACGATGGCCTAAGTAACCGCTTTTCCCTCGTGCATCTCGAGAGGCGGGAGGATTGCTTCGTTTGCGGGGACGCTGTCAGGGAAGAGGCGATAAGCTTCCCCGTGAAGCTAAATGAAACAGTCCTAGACCTTAAGAAGAGGATAGCGGAGAAATTCAGCATACCGGATCCGGAGCTGTTGTATAAGCGGTGGAGGCTTTCAGATGAACAAAAACTCGCCGATCTAAGGCCTCAAACCGGGGAGGTGATCTACATCGACACGAGCAGAAGATTTATGCCCCTCCCCCTGAAAATAGAAATTGTGGAGGAATAAAATTGGGTAAGAGAATACTTGTCGGAAAAGAAGTTAAAGTCGGCGAATGGAACTTCCTCGAGGAAGAAGCTCTTAAAAAACAACAGGTAAAGATCTGCCCAGTCTGCTCTACCGAGATTTTAGAAGGTAGCTCGATCTTCGAGTGCCCGTACTGTGGAAACGTGATGCATCTGAGATGCGTAGAGCCCTGGTTAAGGAGCCATGGCGTGTGTCCAATATGCAAAAGACCTTTATCTCAAGTTTCTCAAGCATCTGAAGGAGGCTGACGGCTTGGAGGAGAAAAAAGAGGAGCAGGAGAGAATAGTGATTGAGTTAAAATATCTAGAAACCCCAAAAGGGAGGGTCCCAACCTACGAATTTGCCCGCAGCCTATTGAAAGCGATAGAGATTTTAGATGATGTAACCGCAAATATCGAGGAGAAATTGGTTAAATTAGAGGAGAGAAAGGAGATGCCGCAAAACATCGAGGAACTTCAGGAGAGGCTAAACGCCGTAGAGAACGCGATAAAGGAATTGGAGAAGAAGATCGAATTAGACCTAAGCGAGATCTTGGATAGATTGTCAACTTTGACCGATGCCTTTAATGAACTCGTAGAGAGGGTTCAAAAACTGGAGGAGTCGCTTCCTAAGGACTGAGGACCGCCCTCCGCATATCGGCGATTATCTTCTCGAGATTAGCCCGTTTATCTTCAAGTGATTTAACCTCGGATTCTAATCGCCTCTTTCTCTCATTTAGCGCATTCAGCTCGCTTCTCAGTTGTAGAATTTTTCTCTCCAATTCCTCTGCCTCTTCTTCCCTTTGCCTAAGCTTTTCTAAGCCTTCTCTGAGCTCTGCCTCCTTTCGGACCAACCTTTCTAGCCTGATCTCCCTAAGCTTGAAGTCCCTTAACATCCCCTTCATCATCTCTTCCAGCTTTGTCCGGGTCTCCTCTAGTGCTTTGAGGTAATGATTTTCAAGCTCGTTAATCCTCCTTTCGAGCGTCATCTTCTTCTCCTCAAGTTCACGGAGCTCCGCTTCCCGCAGCGCCAGCTGCCTTTCCTTAGCATCTAATTCTTCTTTCCACTTCTTTATCTCTTCACGCATCACCGAGATCTCGCCCTTCTCCTTAAGAAGGGAGCTGATTTCCTGCTTTATCATCTCGCGTTCCCTGCTGAGAGCTTCGATTATGTCTTTAATCCCATCCTGAACGGAGAGCAAGGTATTCTCATAGTATCTGACGGCCTC
>QMUP01000045.1 GCA_003660635.1 Candidatus Wolframiiraptor sp. | reverse complement strand
GGATTTTCCCGCCTTTTTCACTAAAAGACCTTAATAATACCCTATGATTGGGTTGTGGAGAATGAGGTCGAAGCTTGAGGCGGTGGTGCGGGAGATAGCTGAGGACAAGTCAAGCGGGTCGGCTCAGCTCACGGTGAAGGCCGCGAATGCTTTTCTGAAATTGATTGAAGAGAAGCCCACGATGAAGTCCGTTAAGAAGCTCGTGAAGCTTCTCTCCGAAGTCAGGCCCAGCATGCCTTCCATAGCCAACATGGCCCATCGGATCTTGCATATACTGGAAGAACAGGTCTCAGAGGGAATGGAACTAACCGAGGCGATAGAATTCGCCGTCAGATCGGCGATTAAAGAATATCAAAATAGAATGAGTTCAGTGGTCAGACACGCCTCTCGAAGGCTCAGTAAATACACTGCGATTTTAACACACCGCTACAGCTCAACGGTCGCGGCAGCCCTCGAATTATGTGAGGGACTACAAATCTATGTTACCGAGTCACGGCCGGGATTTGAGGGGAGAAGTCTGGCAGAGCGGCTGGCGCGTTTAGGCTTCGACGTCACGTTAATAGTGGATTCGGCAGCGTCCTATGTGCTTGATAGAGGTGATGTAGATGCCGTGGTTACTGGATGCGATGCTGTTTTAGATGATTGCTCGATAGTCAATAAAATTGGAACTAAGATGATAGCCTTGGCGGCCTCAGAAGCCGAGACCCCGTTCATCGTAGTAACGGACCTTTGGAAGGCCGCTGTCCATGGGATATCGCTTGAAGAACATCCGCCAGAAGAGGTCTACGAGAAAAAATTACCGAACCTGTCATCTCTAAACCCATATTTTGAGGTTGTTCCGGCTAAGCTTATCAAATCATTCATAACCGATGAAGGGGTGTTTAGACCTTCAAGGCTCGGCAAAAGGATCGCGAAGATGTGGGGCTACATACCTCCCCAAACTGGTGACTTATCGAAGAAGCTTAGGGTTCTATGAGAAGTTCCTAAAAGCCCTTCACGCAAATACCGCTAAGATTTATCAATTAATTCTAAGAGCTTTTTGCGTGAACATGACCAAGGAGTTGAGCTATCCATTAATTGCCCTAAACTTCAAGGTATATCTTGAGGCTATTGGAGAAAACGCAATAAAACTCTCGAGGATCGCCGAGGAGGTTTCCAAGGAATATGGTGTCTGCGTTATGGTCGCGCCCCCTCCACTAGATCTCGCCCAAGTGGTAAAAGAAGTGGAGATCCCAGTTTTCTCCCAGCATGTTGACCCATATAAGCCGGGTAGCCACACGGGGTCGATTATAGCCGAGGAGGTAAAGGCGGTCGGCGCCTCTGGATCAATAGTCAATCACTCAGAACATAGGCTGAGGCTCGCCGATATAGGCATGGTCCTAGAACGGCTGAGAGAGACGGGATTAACGGCCCTGCTCTGCACGGACACCGTGGAAACGACCAAGGCCGGAGCGGCCCTAAGCCCAGAGATCCTGGCCATCGAGCCGCCTGAGCTCATCGGAACCGGGATCCCCGTCTCCAAGGCTAAACCCGAGGTCGTCACGGGCGCCGTCGAGGCGGTTAAGCGCATAAACCCGCGGGTTCACGTCCTCTGCGGTGCTGGGATCTCGACGGGCGACGATGTGGCAAAGGCCATCGAACTCGGTACAGAGGGGGTTCTCTTGGCGAGCGCCTACGTCAAGGCAAAGGACCCGAAAAAACTTTTATCTGGGATGGCGGAGGCGGCGCTAAAAGCTTGGGAGAGGCGGTAACCACCCCTTCAGAACTCTTCCTCCAATTTTTGATCCCCGGGCAGGGTAGCCTATATATGTGGAAACTTCTTTGGCTTATGCGAAATGAGCGTATCGGCGGCGAAGAAATTTGAGAACTTCTCGAGCTGGTTTGATGACTTGATACTCAAGGCTAGGATCGTGGATAATAGATTCCCGGTTAAGGGCTTTTTAGTCTATATGGAGAACGGAGCCTACATACTCGACGAGATCAGACGGCTGCTCGAAAATGAATTAGAGAAAACCGGCCACAAGAAGATGTATTTCCCACTCGTCACGAGTGAAGAGCTCTTCGGGAAGGAGGCCGAGCACATAAAGGGCTTTTCTAAAGAGGTATTCGTGATAGATCAGGGGCCCGGTGAACAGAGGCTGATAATCAGGCCGACCTCGGAGACGATAATGTACCCCATGTTTAAGATCTGGATCAGGAGCCACGCGGATCTCCCACTCAAGGTCTATCAAAGTGTAAACGTTTATCGATGTGAGACCAAGGCCACTAGGGCGCTTTACAGGGTCCGGGAGATCCCTTGGAACGAGGCCCACACGGTTCACGAAACCCCCAGCGATGCCGAAAGACAGGTGAAGGAGGCGATGGAGATCTATCAAAAAGTGTTAAAGGCCCTTGGAATAAGTTACTTGATCCTTAAGAGACCTGACTTCGACAAATTCGCAGGCGCGGTTTACTCCATAGCCTTCGATGCTTGGAACCCGGATGGAAAAGTCAACCAAGTAGCCACGATTCATAATCTGGGACGGAATTTCGCGAAAGCCTATGGACTGGAGTTCGAGAAAAAAGATGGGAGCAGGGGGATACCGTATCAGACATGTTATGGATTCGGGTTTAGCAGGGTCCTGGCGGCAATCATAGCCCAGCATGGAGACGATCACGGCCTCGTCCTCCCGCCGATAATCGCCCCAACCCAAGTAGTCATAATCCCCATACCCTTCAAGGGTCAGGAGAAGCAGATCTATGAATACGCGGCGAAGGTTAAGGAGATGCTTTCTCAGAAATGGAGGACTGTTCTCGACGATCGAGAGGACATAACCCCGGGTGAGAAATTCTACCACTGGGAACTTTTAGGGCCCCCGATCAGAATAGAGATAGGGCCTAGGGAAGTGGCGGAATCCTCGGTGACCATATCCAGGAGGGACACCCTCGAGAGAACCAAGGTTCAACTCGATAAGTTAACAGATAAAGTCGCTGAGCTTATGGACGCTATAGCGTCAAACCTCCTCGAGAGAAGTCGGAGAATGATGATGAGCCTTATCTCCGACGCAAAAGACATCGACGAGATAAAGAGGATCCTGAAGGATAGGCGGATCGCGCGGATCGAGTGGTGTGGAAAAATCGAATGCGCCGAGAAGCTTAGAGACGAGGTCAAGGGGGAGATACGGGGAGAAAGATATGACATAGCTGAAATGCCGGAAGGAAACTGCGTGATATGCGGGGAAAAGGCTAAGTACGTCGTATACGTGGCGAGAGCTTACTAACCCTCCACCCTATTTCAATAATGGTCTGATCAACGTCAAATAAAAATAAATCACGCTTCAATACATGGAGGGTCATGAGGATAGTAGATCTCTCGAAGAAACTTTATCCAGGTAAGGAACAACGGCGCTGTCAAATTTGGCGGTTCACGTATGCCTCTGGAGAATACATGCATTACATCGACTTAGAGTCTCATGTGGGAACTCACGTCGAGGCCCCCTCACATTACATACCGGCGAGATATGGAAGGCCCGCCGAAGATGTATCGGAGCTCCCCTTGGAGAGGCTCATGGGAGAGGCCGTATTCTGGGATCTCTCCGGAGTGGAAAGAGGGAAGGTGTTAAAACCTGAAGATGTCGAGGTTGAGATAAGGGAGGGTGACATAGTTCTCGTGGGGAATAGTCCGTATCGGGGAGTAGACCGCCCACAATTCTCGGAGGAGCTCATCCGATGGCTCGTTGACAAGAAGATAAAGCTCATAGGCGTAGATGACTCGGTCATCATCACCCCAAGGAGTCGAGAAGGCCTTCCCGAGAAACTTGAAGACTTGATAGAACATGAACTATTCCTAGGAAATGGAATCCCGATAGTGGAGCAGTTAACGAACTTGGATAAGCTCAGGAGAAAAAGATTCCTCTTCATAGGTTTCCCACTAAATATCTCCGGCCTCGATTCCTCTCCGATAAGAGCCGTAGCGATAGAGGATGCCAAACTAATTGAGGTAAAAGAATAAGTTTAATTCGCCATCAAGCTCCGTATTCCTCTTTTTATCGCGCTATCTCCTCCAGAGTCCTGCCCTTAGTCTCCTCGCCGAATGATGCGACTACGAAGCCCGCCACTAGGTGAACCAAGGCGAAAACTAAGAACGCGTAGAAAAGTTCCCCGCCACTTACAGCGAATAGATAACCAGTAACACTAGGCGCGGCGATGCCTGCGAGTCTGCCTATACTTGCTGCGGCGCCGGATCCCGTGCCCCTTAGTTCAGTTGGGTAAAGTTCGGGAGTATATGTGTAGAGTCCGGCCCATGCTCCTAGGTTGAAGAAGCTTATCACACCGCTGTATAGGAGTATTAGGTTAATGTCCCGAGTTGTCGAGAGTAGGAGGGATGCCACACCCGCCACCACGAGATAAACCGCCAAGATCCCCTTCCTCCCAACCTTGTCGAGTAAAAGCGCCGCGCTATAATATCCAGGAACTTGGACTAAGGTTATCACCAAGACCCAGAAGAGCGACTTGACTATCGTGAAGCCCAATCTAGTCGAATATATGTACGGTAGCCAGATGAATATCCCGTGATAAGTGTACACGAGGGCCGCCCAGAGCATCCATAGAATTAAAGTCCTCCTGAGATAATTACCCGTGAAAAGTTTTCTCAAACCGAGCTTCTTGGGGGGAGTCGGCCTGATCTCAAGCTTCTCTACGTCCTCTACCAAACCATATCTCGTGAAGATCCCCTTAATTACCTCGACTTCCCCCCTCTTCTCAAGGAATCTCAGGGACTCGGGTAGATAAACTGCGAGCAGCGGGATTAGGATTAGGGGGAGATAAGCCGCGTTAAATGCGGCCCTCCAACCATATTTCGGGATCAAGATGTATCCGAAGAACACGGAGAGTATTGCCCCGTAGACCCACGAGGTTTCAACGACGCCCACAAATCTCCCACGATAACGGGCAGGCGGGTACTCGCTCATATAGACGCCTGGAAGCGGAAGCGTTCCCCCGAGACCTATTCCGGCTATGAACCTGAAGGCGGCCATGACTTCATAGTTCGGGGCTACTCCGCAGAGACCCGTAAACAAGGATCCGAGGAAAAGCATTATCATCATCGTGTATTTTCTCCCGATTCTATCCGCTATGAAGCCGCTGGAAAGCGCGCCGATAAACATCCCCACGTAGCCGTAGCTGCCGAGTACCCCCGCGGCGGTGGGGTCCAGTTCCCATTCTTGTGCGATGGGGCGGAGGGCGACGGCTATTAACATGACGTTCATGGCGGTAAATCCATAGACTAAGCATGTTAACGTTAATAGGATGAAGTGAAAACGTCTAAGCGGCTGTCTTTCCAGGATCTCAATAACGCTCACCGCGTTCATCCCCTTCTAAAGATGTCAAAAATCCTTGATCAACTATTGAAGAACCCGCTTATTTAAGTTGTGACGAACTGGTCTAGGAATCGGAGCCTTTTCGCGGGATGTGGATGCGTGCTAAAGAGCTCCATGAGTATGCTAGGCTTCTCCCGCTTGATCGCCTCAATGAGTTGATCAACGTCCCCATATCCCCTAACCGCCATCTCCGGATCAGAGATGAAGAACATCTTCAACTGATTATAGCTCTTCCGAACAGCCCTCGGAACCCTACCTGAGACCGCCATGATCTTTACCAGTCCCCGCTGCAGATTTCTAGCGCCATTCTCAACGGTGGTGGCGGAGTGGGCGTCGGCATAGTACTCCCTCAACCTACTCATGTAGAATATGAAGAGGTTGAACAGGTAACTTAACACGATCAAGAGCATCCCTATCAAGATAACAAATCCGGCGCCTCCACCCTCCTCCCGATCTCCGTAGCCTCCAAACCAGCCTGAGAGGTAGAGGCTGTATCCGGTGTAGTATATTATGGCGGGGATCAGGCTTATCATCATCATTAAGATGACGTCTTTGTGCTTAAGATGGCCTATCTCGTGGCCTACCACGGCCTCAACCTCTTCTCGATCAAGATGTCTAAGGAGCCCCCTCGTGACCGCGACCATATTTCCCGTCAGCGGACTACCGTAAGCGAACGCGTTTGGGATATCTATCTCGGCGAGCATGAGCTTCGGGGGCTTCTCCAAGCCGCTCTTAGCCGCGATCCTAGCCACCGCCTCATGGAGCCATGGATACTCTCCGCGTTTAAGCTCTCGGACCCTGTAAATCGCGTTTATCAGATATGGGCCTATAAGCCACTGGAGGAAGTGGAAGGCGACCACGAAGCCAAAGATCCCGTAAACGCCGTAGATCGGCATCCCCAAGTAAAGCAGGACCGCCGTGAGGACTAGGGTCGCGATCCCGGTCACAGCCGCCCAGACACCTATCATGGATAGCCTGAGCTTCAGCATCGAGACGCGGGCCCTCTCGGGAAGCCGTCCTCCCACAGGGGTCTCGGCCATGATCTCTCCAGTATGGGGGCTAGCCACGCTATCTAATTAACTTTAGAACCAAAAACGCAGATCTCTTCAGAATTCAGCCGCTAGGCCGTGGAAATGAATATTTATCTTTTCCATTTATGTAAATGTGGCGGTGAACTGGTGTCGTGAGAAAGGAGGGATGGGAGGAGATATGAAGCCTGAGCATGTGGCGTTTTTCGAGGAGCCTAAGCCGCCGCTTCCGGGAAATATCCTATTCGAGGCTCTGACCCCGCCCAAGGAGATAGTTCTCGCGGTTAATCCCAGGGTTACCCAAGAGTTGATCGAGGGGGTTTTGAAGGCCGCTAAAGAAAGCGAGAACGTCGTCATCATAGAATTGGCACTATCCGAAATGAGCCTCAAGGGAGGATACACGGGGATGACCCCCAAAGTGTTCGCGGAAAGGGTGAGAAAAGCCGCCGAGAACGTGGGTTGGTACGGATATGTACTGCACGCCGACCACGTTGTGGTGAAGAAGGGGACCGATGAAGAGCTCGAGAACGTAAAACGGGAATTGAAGGCCAGGGTCGAAGCTGGATTCACGAGTTTCGCCATC
>QMUP01000044.1 GCA_003660635.1 Candidatus Wolframiiraptor sp. | reverse complement strand
TGGAGAGGGGTAGCCATCTCCTCAGATAATGTCGGGTGAGGATTGGTAGGAATCTCGATTCTAGATCTCGAATCCGTGTCGTCAGCGACGCCATGGCTCCAGAACAACTGTTATCAAAACGCTATTTGGGGTTTTCAGGACATACTGTTGACGGCATTCTTAAATCGCTTCTCAGATCACCTTAACGTGGCCATGTCCCCGATCTTCGTCGTTCATGAACATCACGCGAGGAGAGCCGGACTACATTATGACCTGAGACTTGAGATAGATGGTGTTCTCAAATCATGGGCCTTTAGAAAGGAGCTTCCGACTAAGCGTGGGGTCAGGAGACTTGGGATCCCGCAGCCAGATCATGGATTATGGTATGCGGATTTCGAGGGCGAGATAGAGGAGGGATATGGAGCCGGCTTGGTTAAGATCTGGGATAGGGGCGAGTTTAAGCTCGTCGAGTATGAGGAGGGAAAGAAGATAGTCTTCGAGGCGATTGGGTCGAAACTCCGGGGGAGATACGTACTTATCAACATAGGGAAAGGGTGGCTCCTCTTCAAGACATCCTAAAATTGAGGATCTTCGGGAAAGGTTGCGGATTGCTCCTTAAGATCGAGGACCTCCATGTAGAGGTGGGAGATAGGCTTCTACTAAAGGGGATAGACTTGGAGATAGGGGAGGGAGAGACCCACATTTTATTCGGCCCAAATGGGTCTGGAAAATCATCACTCGTTATGGCGATTATAGGTCACCCCGGGTATAAGGTAATCGATGGGAGGATAATCTTCAAGGGTATCGATATAACGGAGAAACCAACCGCGGAACGGGTGAAGCTTGGCATCGGCGTGGTCTTCCAAAATCCTCCGAAGATTTATGGTATAAGATTGAGGGAGCTGATTAACCGCATCTCGGGGAAGAGAGAGCGTGGAGACGACATATTGAAGCTACTTGATAGACTCAACATCACCGAGAATCTACTAAACAGGCACGTTAACGTCGGTTTCTCGGGAGGGGAGATCAAGCGATGCGAGATAGCCCAGGCTCTTGCCATGAACTCGGATTTCCTGATACTCGATGAACCGGACTCCGGGGTGGACGTAGAGAATCTCGAATTGATCGGGAGAGAGTTGTCGAAAGTTTTGGAGAAAAAGTCGGCGCTGATCATCACTCATCACGGCTACATTCTACGATACCTTAAGCCAACCAAGGCGCATGTGATGATCCAAGGTACAATAATCTGTCACGGAGATCCCGATCAAATTCTCAATCAAATAATGAGGGAAGGATATAGGTGGTGTGAGAAATGCAGGTTGATGAGGAGAAGCTGAGGAAAGCGTTAAGCAAGCCGGCGGCTTATGGACCTGATCTAGATCTCTCACAATACAGCATGGAAGCGGTTGAGCAGCCGAAAGTTGATGAGGAGATAATTGAGAGGAGCTTTGAGGTCGGCGTTGACCTTAGGAAGAGAGGAGCCTTAACCACTTTCCTGCAGATAGATCATGGAGCACTCTACAAATCTGTTCAGAAACAGTTTGAAGGCGATGTGGAGCTTCTGACCATCGAGGAGGCTGTCAGGAAATATGATTGGGTCAAGGAGCTTATGTGGAAGCTCCGAAGCCCCTACGAGGACAAATACACGGCCTTTAATGCGCTCCATGGGGCGGGGGGATATTTCCTCAGAATCCTTGAGGATAGGAAGATACACATGCCGATTCAAGCCTGCTTCTTGATGTTTTCTCCAGGTGCCATTCAAAGCGTTCACAATATCATCGTCGCCGAGCCGGGTTCCGAAGCGCAGATCCTGACGGGATGTACATCTCATCCCAAGGTTTCTAGGGGACTCCACGTCGGCATAACTGAGATCTACGTGAGATCCGGAGCGAGGCTGAATTACACGATGATTCATAAGTGGAATCCGGGATTCGATGTCAGACCTAGGACGGGGATATTGGTTGAGGATGCCGCCACGATCATACATAATTACATAGCCATCGGATACGTCAGGAGCTTTCAGTCTCAGCCAACCGCGAGGCTGGTGGGAGGGAACTCGAAGATCACGATGAATAACGTCGTTTACCTCCAAGGATCTTCGGAGATGGACCTCGGAGGCGAAGTCCTCATTGAGGGAAAGGGGGATAAAGCTGAAATCATCACGAACGCGGTCGCCGCTGAACGGGCGAAGATAATCAATAGGGGGAAGATATCATGTGAGGGAGAGGGCGGTAAAGGACACATAAGCTGCAGGGGGTTGATGCTATCAGATTCCGCGGAGATCTCGGCGATACCGTGCCTGGTCTCGAGGAGGATGGACTCCGAGCTCACGCATGAGGCCGCGATAGGCCGGATAGCAGAGGACCAATTATTCTACTTGATGGCTCGGGGGATTCCGAGGGAGGAGGCCGAATCCCTCATAGTACGGGGCTTCCTCGACCTCTCCCCAATGAACCTTCCTGAGCATTTGGAGCAGGGAATTAGAAGGATTATAGATATGGCGCTTCAGGGATTCTAGTGGGGAGAGAGGGTTGAGGAAGATTTGGTTGACGATAATATCGGCCGCGATAATAATAGTCTTAGCGGCTTCAGCCATTTACCTAACCTCACTCCAACAGCCCGAGGAGATAATAGCCAGAAAATTCAGCTTAACCAGCCCAGCTTTTGGAGATCACGAGAGGATTCCAGACAAATACACCTGTGAGGGAGCGGATATCTCCCCTCCGCTACGTTGGGAGGGATACCCCGAAGGGACCGTCAGCTTCGCCCTCATAGTAGAGGATCCAGATGCCCCGATGGGAACCTTCACCCATTGGGTGATATACAATATCCCCGCAAACGTGAATGAGCTCGAGGAGGGCGTGCCCCAAGTAGAGAAACTCCCCTCTGGAGCACTTCAGGGGGTTAATGACTTCAATCGGATAGGCTATGGTGGGCCGTGTCCTCCACCGGGTAAACCTCATAGATACGTCTTCAAGATATACGCCTTGGATGTCGTACTCGATGTCGGGCCTGGTGCGAGTAAGGAGGAAGTTTTGAAGGCCATGGGTGGACATATCCTCGCCGAGGCCACGTTAACCGGAATTTACTCGCGTTGATGTGGATAGAAGACTTTTAAGGATAGAAGGTGGAGTTCGTGGTGGATAAGGAGACTTTGGATTGGGACGAGTTACTTGAAGCTATTAAGAGGTTTAGATCCGAAGTCTTCGAGAGACTCGAAAAGATAGAGAAGAGAATAGATAGCTTAGAGGGAATCCAGCATCCATCCGGGTTATTGAGGTTGAATTGGAGGCTAGCAAACGTAGTTGCTTCTGCTCAGAAGCTCGAGATACTCGCGAGAAATCAGAAGATCATGTTCTTTGAATTCGAGGAAGACTTCAAGAACTTCCTCTCAGACCTGAAGAAATTGATAGATGACCTAAGGGATGTGATGGGGTCGGTTGATTGGGAACTCATCCAAGGCCACACGACCATAATGTTATCCGCCGCGCATAGGGCTGGATTGCCATTCACCACCGTTGGAACCCTGCTGATAGACGCGTTGGGTGATGATAGCGTGCGCGCGGTTAGCGAGAAATCGATTCAGGAATTTTATGGGGCGAGCGCGTTAGCTTGGTGGAGAGAGAACGCCCAGAGGATGATGTCGAAGTAATTTTTAGAATCCCACGTAATGGACCTTAAGGTGGACCCAATATTCCTCTTCATAGGGTGTTACGAAGCCGCAGTGAGGGCAGATGAAGAGCTTCGGCCCGCGTTTCTCGTGTGGACTCGGCTCCCTGTCTTCGATTAGAATCTCTTCTCCCCTCACGGAGTATTTGTCGAAATGTATCCCAGATTCCGAGAGCGATCTTAGGGTAGCCATTAGTACCTCGCTTGTCGTTAGCGGCGAATTCGAGGACGAATCATCGAGTATTATTTGACTGCCCTTCAGCAGCGGCATTACCCCCCTCATCACGAGCTTCTCGCATAGCCTCGCCGCCAGCTTCACCGCGTTCTCTTCCCACCTCAGCCTTATCTTTATCAAGCTTCAGCTTCCTCCTCATCGCCCTCCTATAATATGTTAATGGATTCCTGACGCCGCCGCATAGCTCCCCGCCTTTCACGCAGAGGCCGTTCGTCCTCATCGTGCTGCAACTTGGCGTCGTATACCTTGTCCTGCTCCCCCTGAGCCCGGCGATATGTTCAACCTGATATCTCGCTATCCGGGCGTCGAAGTCAGGTCTATTCGCGTAGAGGCTTAAGACCTCCTCCGGCTTCATGCCTATGTTGATGAGGAAGGATGCGAGGGCGAAGTTGGCGAAGTGGCTGACGTTCTCCCCTGAAAGGAGCCTCTCACGTATAGCCCGCATGCACGGTGGCCACGTCTCCGGGCCGCCGAGCTCGGATCCGAGTTCTATTTCTATCAAGTTTTTTGGGAGGTTTTCTCGTAGTTCTTTGACGGCGTCCTCTAGGGGTTTCGGTAGCTTAGGCGGCTTCCCCCACGCCCTGTCTATTAACTCGAGGACATAGTCCATTATCCTATCTTTCATCAGCCTGATCAGTTCATGGGATGTGACGAGCACCCTGCCGCGTTCGACTATCCTGTTGACGAGCTTCCATTCCGGTTTATTAAATAATAGGGCGCCCCTGAGGTAGTCCTTTAACCCCAGCGAGTAATCGTACTCTATTCCGCTAATCGTCCTCTTTTCGACCCTTACATCCATCCCGAAGACCTCGCGGGCTATCTTCAGGACTACTTCCTCGCCCTCCCCTTCTAGGAGCTTGACCGCGAGCGATGACTCGGCTAGGGCGAATCTCCTCGCAAGCCTCCTATCCCCGATCGAGGTGATCATGACTATTGAGAGGGGGAATGACGCGAGTTCTACGAGTTCGTCGTCGGATAGATTCCATGGGCCGATGTTATCTCCATAATTCGCCGCGTCCAGGATCCTGGCCTTCGCCCGCTCGACTATCCTCGAGTAAACCGGGTCTGCGAAGCTCTCGATCGTGAGGCCGTGTTTTGCGAGGTATTCCCTGGACTCGGGGAGGAAGGGATACTTGGCTCGGATCGACAGCCTCCGCGCGGTCTCCATTCAACCTAGACTCGGCATCCGCGATGTATTAAGTTAGGGTTTCCCGGGCTGCCTCCAATAGGCGGCGGATCTCCTCGTCGTCGATCTCGCTGAGCGCGGACTCGTAGATCTCCTCGGCCTCCTCAACGCCCCTCCGCATATATTCCAGCGCCTGGAGCCCCATCTCGAGTTTATCTAGGTTCCTCACGAGCCTCGCAACCGGGTCGGATCTACCCTGATATCTCTTCCAGGAGTTTAGGAGCCGTGAGGCGGCGGGCTCCGGAAATTCTTTGGCCAGTTCTTGGATTATCTTCAGCTCCACGTCCTCCAGCCCGGTAACTCTCGCCTTCATCTCCGGGGTCAGGTCTCCTGTCGCGGATTCCGGTAAATCGTGGATTAACGCCATTCGAACCGCCTCTGATGAGTCCAGCCCCCTTAACTCGGCGAAGACCGAGGCTAGCAGGGCGACCGCGAAGCTGTGGGCGGCGACTGATTCGGGATCTGGGACGCCGCGCTCCATCCACCCCGTCCTCCTGAGCTCTTTCAGCTTGACGGCTGTTCTATGGAGATTCAAGAGCGCTTTGATAAGGCTCATCTCCCCGGAATTCAGGTGGAACTCAAGATAAATCTGATCCTCTTCATGAGGCCTGAGCTGTATTGCGCCGCCTTCTTCGGCCTCTCAACGAGTTCTCTAGGCAATCCGAGCCTCTCAGCCGCCTTTCTCAAGATCCATTTCCGAGCGATCCCCTCTCCGGTTTTCCGGAGCTTCAGTTCGGGGTCGATGGATAACGCGAGTTCGTAGAGCTCCTTGACTAGATATGGCGCTATTAGATCTGAGCCTCCGAGTGATGATGCGAGCTCATCACGCTCCAGGTTCATGAGATGCAGCTGCTCGACGTCTTTTCTCATGAGCTCGGCTGCGCGGCCGATCCCCCACCTCTCGAAGGCGTCCGCGTATTTTCGATAGCCTCCGAAGAGCTCGTCCGATCCCTGGCCGGCGACTAAGAACTTCTTTGAGGAATTCTTTGAGGCGATGTAGAAGATCGAGGCGATCGCGAGGTCCATGGGAGATTTTCTGGGGAGATATTTCTCTAGGACTTGGATCGCGTTCCGAACCATTTCATCGTCCACGATTATCTCCTTGACCCTGATCCCGAGGAGAGAAGCCGCCTCGCTTGCCCAGCTATGATCCAGACATCCCTCATAACCTATGACTAATGCATCTACCTTCTTCCCGGAACTTAAGGCGAGATAGGCTATTATCGAGCTGTCTAATCCCCCTGAGAAGGCGAGGGAGCATTCGGAAGGCAGATAGAGATCCATTACCTTGCGCAATACGTCGGCGAGCAACCGCTCCGGATCCGCGACCCGCTTTATCCTAGGCTCATACCATCTAACTATCTCCGATCGCCTTCCATCGAAGAGTAGGAGGGAGCCGGGTTGAAGTTGCCCCGCAGCCCCTCCTAGGGCCCATCTCTCCGAGGCGGCGAATATTCCTTCCTCAGTCTGCCTATAGGCTAGCGGCATGTGGCCCACGTGATCTCGGAAAAGGACGAGTCTATCTCGGGATATCCAAGCCCCGGAGAAGAAGCCTTGAAGACCGCTTAGGGTTCGGCGGATCGAATCGACGTCTTCGACTCTACATAGGTTCTCGGGGAATTCTGGGTCTTCCGGGGTTATGTGGCGGCAGCTGATGAGTACATTGTCTCCGTGTATCAGTTCGCCTTCTCTAGCGATCAAGCATAGGGATCCGAACTTCGTCTCGAGCTCGATCTTCCGCGTTGGGCCGCGTATTCTATGCCCCTGTTTTCCCGCTATCTCTGATGCGACGGCTTCGGCTTCTCCCAGATCCCTTGAAACCGCGAGGGAGATCAATGTCTTAGACGCCTAGCAGCATCTCGTCTGGGCTTATTCCGGCCGCGTGGAAGATCTCCTCATCGATCCTCGAGGGCT
>QMUP01000043.1 GCA_003660635.1 Candidatus Wolframiiraptor sp. | reverse complement strand
TTTTTCCCGTCTTCTGTGAGTCTCTTTCTCAGTTCCTCAGCCCACCACTCCTCACAGTATCCGGGGCGTCTGATCTCCACGTTGTTCTCGATGAGATCTCCTATCGAGATTAGAATGTCGCCCAAGAAGAGTATTTGCTTGATTTTTCCGCGAATCTCCTCGAAGACTTTCTCAGAATCAATTCGCACAACGCTTCCATCTTCTGTCAAGACGATCGGCGGTTCTATCGAATCAACTGGGATTACGATTCCGCCTTTTCCAGGATAATCGAGCTTTAGCTGGGTACCGGTTACTAGATAGCCATCGAGTACTTTGAGGGTCATTGGGTGAAGCCCGACTGCCTGCATTCCGGTGGCAAAGGATTTTCCATATCTTATCCTCAATCCGCCGAATTTCTCGGAAGAGGAGATGAACGGTCTCCCGCCGACGAGTTCGTCGAGATAACTCTGCTCATTTTGGTTATTGATTTGCTTCATTGATTCCGCTACCTTCTCGATCCACTCCCATCCTTCGATCCCGAGTTCCTTTACTAGTTTCAGTACTTTCTTCGCCCTTCCAGCTATTCCATCGTTGATTACCCTCAGCGCTCCCCCTCTTAGGTAGTTGGTCTCCACCCTTGGTAGATCTCTAAATGAGGAGGCCACGATCTTGTCGGTCGCTATTCCCGTTACCTCTATTGGGAGGTTTCTCAGGATAAATTCTATGATATTTTCGGGGACGCTGTACTGAAATCTGGAGACTTTACGTTGATAAGTTCTAAGTTCTTCTATGAATCTGAGGATCTCTTCCTCGGTCGGCTTATACCTGTCTAACTTCAAAAACTTCCTGACGTGATCCGCTAATAACACGATCGCCGCGAGTTCGGTTCCGCCAGCAGATCTTATCGGCCCTGCAAAATATACCGCGAGATATCTTGTTCCATCTGGGTTCTTCTTAATTTTTGCATCCACTATTCCCTCGGTTGGGGCGGCGGTTATGCAGGGGGGCGTAAGTATGGCCAAGCTGGTCCTGATTACTTGGAGGATCAGTTTATTCTCTTCCATACGTCCCCTTAAGTCTCGGATTAGCTCCTCGGCGAGCTTGAACGCGAGCTTTTCAGGCGGCAGCTCCTCGATGTATTTCCTAATCTTCTCAGCGACGCCCTTAGGGCCGACCAATAATTCGACTCTCTCGGCTATGTCCTCGGCTGGAAATACCTCGACTTCTGGGGTTGGAGAAGCAATTCTCTTACGGGCTTCAACCGCGACTCGGTAAGCCTCTTTGAATAATTTCCGGATGTGCCGCCGATACTCCTGATATTCCATCCCTCTTTTCTTTCTGCTCTTTATGAATCGCGGTTAATTTGAATAATTCTGATAAGAGGCCTCCGGTATTATCTTCTCTATTTTCGGTAATGCTCCATCCATTTCTCGACTACGTCATATCCGAAGACCTTTCTCAGAATTTCCCTGCCTTCCGGAGTAATCCTCTCGGGAGTCCAAGGTGGATCCCAGACTATTTTGATGTCCACTTTTTTCGCTTCTGGGACGTTCTCCTTTATCGCCTCTTCAACTCTATATGCTATCATCCCGGCTAATGGACAGCCGACGGCTGTTAGGGTCATCTCGATCTTCACGTTTCCTTCCTGATCTACGTCGATTCCATAGATTAGGCCGAGATCATAGACGTTGACTGGTATCTCGGGATCGTAAACTTCTCGAAGGACCTGAATTATCTTTTCCTTAACGTCATTCTCCCCACTCATAATCTCTTTGCCCTTGAATTGGCTTATGACCGATATTTAAATCATCAACAGAGCTCGAACGCAAGTATATCAAAAACATAATTATTTTAGGGAGGCGATCACCAGTTTTGGGGAATGGGGACTAGGAAGCGGAAGCTCGAGGAAGCGGTCTTCGAGAAGCTTTCGATGAGGCTGATAGATTTCCTAGCCATTAAACGTGTTAAACCGATATTCATAACGTTGATGGCCTTCGCCGCCGCTTTAGCCTCCTCGGTCTTCTATTATCTCGCAGGATCGAATTCTACTTACTATTTCCCGGCCACTTTCTTGTTAGCCTTCTCAGGTTTTCTTGATGCGATGGATGGCGCGGTTGCGAGGAAGCTCGGTTTAACGAGTGATATGGGCGCTTTCCTGGACTCTGTTTTAGACAAATTTGGGGAATGCGCCGTCTACATAGCTATAATCTCGTCGGGGGCTGTGAATGTGTTCTGGGGATCCTTGGCCCTCGCGTCCTCGATAATGGTCAGCTATGTTAGGCATAGAGCGGAGCCTCTGAAAGTTGATCTTAAGGGGGTTGGGTTCATGGAGAGGGCTGAGCGATTAGTCTTCCTCATGGCGGCGTCGATTCTCACACCATTTTATGATAAAGCCCTTGAGATAGCGATGATTCTGATAGGTATCTTCGCCCTACTCACAACGATATGGCGGATGGTGTACATAGTTCAGATATTGAAACTTCGGAAATCGCGTTAATCATATGCTCTTTTGAAGGTTATCGTCCCGTTTTTGAATTCCAGTTCGTAGATCTCATTCACGTCCAACTTCACCCCGAGCATCTCATATTCCTCCTCGGTCAAGAATAATGTCATCTTAGGCTTTATCGTTGCCCCTAATGACGTGAATCCCAGTGATTGCAGATAGCTTGTGAGATCTTGAATCATACTGTGTATGAACATAGATTCTTGAGGGACGCCTGAGATCTTCACGGGTTGGGGCTGGATCCTCTTCTCTTCGACGAGTTCGATGACTTTGCCGTACCTTCCAGTTTCAGGGTCTTTTATGCTTGAGACCCTGTGAACTCTAACGAGTACCATGGCTTAGACGGATTCCTCCAGGTCTTCTAGATATTTCCGGTATTCATCTGCCTCCATCAAGTCGCTGAAGTCTCTTTCTTCAATTGGTTCTATCTTCGCTATCCATCCCTTTTCATATGGATCCTCGTTTATGAGTTCCGGATTATCTGCGAGCTTCGCGTTGACATCCACTATTTTTCCTGTGACAGGAGAGTATACCTCGCTTGAGGCCTTAATGGACTCTAAAGTAGCTATGACCTCTCCTTCTTCTACTGTTTGACCTATGTTTGGGAGTTCGACGTGAACTACATCACGGAGCTTCTTCTGACCATAATCCGTTATCCCTATCGTTATGATGTTGTCCTCAATTTTGATCCATTCATGGTCCTTCGTGTAAAGGTATCCTTCTGGAACTTCATACTCCTCCGACAAGGCTTAAACCCCAGCCCATTAGCAAAATATCCCACTCTATAAATATTCTCTAGCCGGTCACTTTATGAGGTCGGCTATGGACTTATATTCCCCCTTCTTGTAATAGAGTATCTTCGTCCTAAGCTTCACAGGCATGCCGAGGTATTCGAAAAGGCTGAGCAGGGCCCCGCCGCTTATCTTCCCTCTAAATCCCCCTCTAACAATT
Organism: Candidatus Wolframiiraptor sp.; assembly: GCA_003660635.1. Classification (GTDB taxonomy): domain Archaea; phylum Thermoproteota; class Nitrososphaeria_A; order Caldarchaeales; family Wolframiiraptoraceae; genus Wolframiiraptor. The sequence goes on along the minus strand of QMUP01000043.1, from coordinate 3,688 downwards.
TTCTCCGCAAGAACTCGGACTATTCTCTTTGCTTCTTCGGGATATTGTTCTAGCGCCGCGTTCAAGACTTCGTCTCCCCTATCGACTAAATGTTCCCTAACTATTTTCAGGGCGTCGTTAAAGGAGAGTTTTTCCTCGTGTTTATCGCTCTTCGAGGCCTCCCTAGACGCCATGAGCCTCATCATCTTCTTGAGCTTTAGCGCCTTCAGTTCTAGCTCGTCCTCCATGTTCATAATTAGTTCTGGGATACTTGGATTTTAAGATGACGTAAAAGTTTGTGAGAAATATGTTGAGAGCTGGATATGGATAAAGTATGGGGGATTTAGGGCTGATAAATTAGGTGGATTCTATTTCCGACTGGGTCCTTCTCCTTCAGATAGACGGCCTTAAGACCGGGCTTAATTACCGGCTCTTCCAAGGCTATACCCCTCTCCTGTAGGATTCTACAAGCCTCCTCGAAGTTTGACACCTTTATCGCCACGTGGAGCTTAACTTCTTTCTCAGGCTTCTTAACGACCTCTATCCTCCCGGCTCCAGGACCGGAAACCATGATGGAGCTCTTTCCCTCTCGTTTCGAGAAGCCGAAAACCTCCGCATACCAGTTCGCGATCTCCTCCGCCGGCACCTTTTCGGTAGCGTAGATTGCGACGTGTTCGACTCCTAGGAAGACGGGTTCTCCCCTAGCCTCCTTGATATATCGGAGACAATTCTCCACATTCTTCCTAATCGCTTCAAAGTCCCCCGCCTTTATGAGATCCTTTCTCAATAGCTTGCTCCCGATATTCAGCGCCTTTGCACCTGCCTTAATCCACTGCTCAACCCCCTCCTTAGATGGATCAACCCCTCCCGATGGCATCAAGTTCAGCCACGGATATGGGCCGAGTAAGTCTTTGATGAACCTCGGGGTCAAGACATCGGCGGGGAACACCTTGATTATGTCGGTTCCCATCTCCTCGGCGGCTGCGATCTCCGATGGCGTGCTGCAGCCCGGTATATATGGGACGTGTCTCCTATTGCATATCTTCGCGACTTCTGGGTTAAAGTTGGGGGCGACGATGAAGTCCGCTCCTAGGTTTATGTAGAGAGCTGCTGTTCCGGGATCCGGTATGGTTCCAGCTCCTAGGATTATGTCGGGTCTCTCCGTATCCCTCCACTTAATTAACTCCGCGAAGACCTGGTATGCGCCTGGCCCTCTATTCGTGAATTCTAGTATCCTCGATCCTCCGTCAGCGCAGGCTTCGGCGACTTTCTTCGCCACTTCGACGTCTCCGTGATAGAATACTGGGACTAGACCTACCTCGATTATCTTAGCTATGACCTCGTGCTTCGGGAACTTCGCCAAGCCGCCTCACCTCACTATTCTCCCTGTGGTTATACCCTTCATTAATCTCTCGACTTCCTGGAGCTTGATGACGCATGTGTCGCCGTAAATTGTATGTTTCAGGCAGGAGAGCGCGACTGCAAAGTTTATGATCTTCTGCTTGTCGTCTCCGAAATGTAGTATGCCGTAAATTAATCCGGCGTTGAAGGAGTCTCCTGCGCCGACTCTGTCCACGATCGGTATTATGTCGTAAGTGGGACCTATGTAGAGGTTCTTTCCATCGTAAAGGGCTCCCGACCACTTGTTGTGGCTGGCGCTTATGCTGGTTCTAAGCGAGATCGCCACGAGTTTTAGGTTTGGGAACCTCTTCATGAGTTCTTTTCCAACGTATTCGTAGGCCTCCGCTCTAACCTCCCCCTTCGTTACGTCAACCCCGGGCGCTTTTATCCCGAAAACTTTCTCCGCATCCTCCTCATTCGCGACCAAGACGTCGACGTATTTCACGAGTTCTCCCATGACTTCGCTCGGCGTCTTCCCCCATTTCCACAGCTTAGCGCGGTAATTGAGATCGCATGACACCGTCAACCCTTTCTCCTTCGCCTTCTTAACTCCCTCGAGGCAAGCCTCCGCCGCTCCCTGGCTCACAGCCGGCGTGATCCCCGTCCAATGGAACCAGCACGCATCCGAGAATATCTTATCCCAATCGAAGGTGCCAGCGGACACCGTGGCAAAAGCCGAGTGCGCTCTATCATAGATCACTTTATTAGGTCTCTGGGCCGCGCCGACTTCGAGGAAGTATATCCCAAGCCGGTCTCCTCCGCGGACGATCTTCTCGGTTCCAACGCCATACTGCCTGAGATATGCTATACAAGCATCTCCGAGATCATTCGGGGGTAAACGGGTAACGAAGTCCGCGGGAACCCCCAGACTGGCCAAAGCCGCCGCCACGTTCGCCTCCGCGCCCGCATAAATCGCCTCGAAGGTCCTCGCCTGGACTATCCTGAGGTGGTTCGGCGGCGCAAGTCGGAGCATTATCTCTCCAAAGGTCACAACTTTCTTCTCATCTGACATGCTTAACCACAAGCTATAGTTAGTAGGGAACGCTTATATAAGTGTTCGAAGAACGCAGACCTCAATTACTAATTTCTCAGGTTCTTAAGCCCCATCAAGATCCATGGCCAACAATATTTCACGGTTTGTCGTAATTTTTTAATGATATCCAGGCCAAGGATTAAACGTTGTCGGATAGACCTCAGTCGATTCATAGTAGGGCTTTCTTACGCAGTGTGCGGAATGTTAAGAAGGGCTTACTGACGAGGTCGAGGATAGTTGAGCTGCTGTCGGAGAAAGCATATACTATGAGCCAGCTGGCAGAAGAGATCGGGTTGAGCGAGTCATCCATACGAAGACATTTGAATAATATGCTCGCCGAGGGAATAGTTGAGAAGATAAAGTATCGGGGAAAGGTGTTATGGAGGCTCAGCGGCTACGGCCAACTCGATTTAGACGAATCCGCTGCTTAAGTTTTTCAGAGGAAGAATTTATTCATCAGTATCGTCAAGGCTATCATCATACCAGCCAAGATTAAGATTATCTCCGGCCTAACCTTAATACCCTTAGACTCTTCTTCAAAGAATCTCAGCAATCCAGCAGCAGAGGCCGGCATCGGGGCCTCCCTACGCCTTCTCGCACCCATCTCAGCTATGAGCTGACGCGCCGACTTTTATCTCTTGTCATCCTCCCTCAATCCAAGCTGATGGCCTTTATCCCGATTTTCTGTAATTGCTTCGCGAATTCTTGGGTGAAGCCGTGGACGACGTAAACGGTCTTTGCCCCGCTTTCTCTTACATAGCTCAATAATCCAGGAAAGTCTGCATGACCGCTGAGGGGGAACGCCGCGTCGTAGCTCGACATCCTATAACGTAGCGCCCAGCCCGTCGCAACCGCCCACCTCAACCTCCGCTTCGATGGGGGATTCTGTCTCCTGCTCGCGATATACACGCACTCCCCTTGCCTGAATGCCTCGATCCCATCTTTAACATGGAGTGGGAGATAATCCAACTTCAACCCGTGGTCTCTGTGTTTCTCCGTTATTTTTGATACCGTCCAGCTCGTGACCGCTGGGATATTGAGGTAGCTATTCACTATGCCTATTATCTCCTGGGCTTTTCCGAGAGCGTAAACCTTGAAGGCGGGGATTTCTCCTTCCCTAATCGTCTGTAAAATCCATCTGATAATCTCCGCATAGATTTCTTCTCTTCTAGGGAAGAGGTAGCGCGGGGAACCGTAGGTCGCCTCTATTATTAGGGTGTCTGATTCGATTATCTCGGCTCCGTTTAGCAGGACGCTATCATACGTGTTTAAGTC
>QMUP01000042.1 GCA_003660635.1 Candidatus Wolframiiraptor sp. | reverse complement strand
TCACCACATCTCGCACAGTACCAGATCGGGATCTCAGTTGCGTAGTATCTTCTCCTACTTATCGGCCAGTCGATTTTCAGCGAGTTAATCCAATCGAGTAAGAGCTTTCTATGCTGTTCGGGGTGGAATTTCATCTTCGCTGTTTGTTTTTTCAAGTCCTCGGCGAATTCAAGCTGTTTAAGGTAATAGTCCTGCATGGGAATTATCTCGATTGGGGTTTTGCTTCTTTCACAGATCGGCGTGCGATGCATTATATCCTCGATCTTTACTATTAGCCCCATTTTGTTCAGATCTTCGATAATCGCTTTCCTCGCCTCTTCAACTCTCATTCCAGCATATTTCCCAGCTGCCTCGGTCATCCTGCCATCCATGTTTATCGCGACGATCTCCTTCAGTCCCAATTCCCTGAAGAGCAAGACATCCGTGTAGTCGCCGTAGCTGCAGATCATGACGGCTCCCGTTCCGAATTCCGGCTTCGCGGCGGGGTGGGGGATTATCTCGACTTCTCTCTCGTAGATCGGGACTATGACGTGTTTTCCGTGGAGGTGTTTATATCGCTCATCCTCCGGGTTCACGATCACAGCTTGACAAGCGGCCAGCAACTCAGGCCTCGTAGTCGCTATCACTAGGTCTCCTTGATCTTCTTTAATCCGGAATTTAATGTAGACGAGTTTCGCCGGTCTTTCCTCATACTCTATCTCCGCATCCGCGATCGTTGTACCGCATTCCCAACAATAATTGTTCGGTCTCGTTGCCGAATATATGAGCCCCCTATTCCATAATTCGATGAATGTCGCCTGGGTCAGGCTCCTATACTCTTCTGAATCCGTCCGGTAATAGTTATCGAAGTCTCCGCTGAGCCCCATCCTCTTCATCAACTGGATCATCTCGGCCTCCAGCGCATCAAGCGTCTCCCTGCAAAGCTCTAGGAATCTCTCCCGAGAGACGTCCCTAATAGAGATGCCCCGGACCTTCTCGGTGTAGATTTCGACGGGAAGCCCGTTTCTATCTATGCCTATTGGAAAATAGACCTCATAGCCCATCATCCTGGCGGTCCTTGCGATCATATCTATCTGAGAGTAGTGTGCCGCGGCGCCGATATGCCAAGGTCTACCGGATGGATAGGGAGGGGGCGTATCTATTACGAAGATGGGTTTCCTGGTTCTGATATTGAATTTGTAGATCTTTTCTTTTTCCCACATCTTATAGATCTCGAGTTCGAGTTGAGGTTCCCAACGCTTTCCTATGACATCCTTAGCCATCGCTTCACCAGCCCCAAATGCCGAGTCTAGGGCAAAGGATGAGCGAAGTCTATTTAAACTCTAAGCTACAGAGAAGCAGAGAATTCGCGGATGAAGGGAACGCGGAGAGGGTTGACAGGCTATTTAGCAACGGCTGCCGCGGCCACGATCTGGGGATCAAATGGCGTTATCGTGAATTTCGTCGCCCTCGATCCCTATCAAATAGCCTTCTTCAGGGTATTCTTCGCCTCTCTAGTGCTCGCCCCCTTCATCCTACTCTTCAAAAGAAGAGAATTCGCGGATGCCCGGCGCTTCCTCAGCCTTCTCCTTTTTAATGGCATGCTTTTATGCTTGGGTTGGGGCTTCCTCTTCGCCTCGATGAAGCTGATCCCGATAGCTGACGCCGTTCTCCTGAATTACCTCGCCCCAATCTTTACGGCGGCGCTGGCGCCAATTATCCTGAAAGAGCGATTAGAGAAAATCGCCCCCGTGGCCATAATGCTCTCTATGTTTGGAACCATCCTAATTTCCTATAATGATATAATGCGCGGCGGGGCCTCAAATTTCCTTGGGATACTCTATGGTGTGTTAGCCGGACTAACATATGCCGGATTCATAATTTCTTCAAAGAAACTCCGAGAAAAGATTCCGAGCATAGTGCTCGCCTTTTATTCATATACTTTCGCCGCAGCATTCTTGGCGCCGACGGTTCTATGGGGCATCTCCCCCCTTAAAACATCCTCCTTAACCCTCCTCTTAATCTTGGGCTCGATCAATACCGCCCTCGCGGTCACCCTGTACTTCCATGGTTTAGGCTTGATAAAAGCCCATAAAGCCGTCATAATGACCTATCTAGAACCAGCCAGCGCAGTCATCTTCGGAGCGCTTTTCTTGGGGCAGATCCCAAGCCTATCGGCGTTGGCGGGCGGATTGCTAATCGTTCTCGCAGGCTATCTAGTGATCAAATACTAAGTTTAAATTCCAAACTTGTCCAGCTTCTTCCTAACTTTCTCAGCTGCTCCGATCTTGAATCCTGCCTCAAGCTTCTCTGGTTGTTCGGTTTCCTCAGTTTTCCGCTTAACGAAAAGCGCACATCTTCCATTAGGAAGCAACTTCATCTGAACACAGTAAGCATAAGGGCACTTAAACCCAATGCAGGGAGCCCCAACCCAATTGCACCAAGGCGGGTTCCGCCTGTAATCCAGCAGTTTCCTTCCGCACCTAAAATACCTACATTGCGGATTGCAAATCTCGGTGGGGTTTCTGCTTAGCGTCCACGGAGGCTTTTCTTCAGGACCCGCACCACGCTGTGCCAATGATGCTCAATAGTAGTGTTAGTAACTGAGTTATTAGCCTTTTGTCCCCCTCCGCCTATAAATTGTCGCGAAGAAAACTGCTATGCTTACGGCCGTGATAGCCACCGCTATTATCAGCGCTATAGTTTCTAAGCTTAGGAAGCCATTGAATTCGATGTAATCCTTTAACGTGATCTCCTTGATTCCCGGATTGTCAGCGAAGAAAGTATTCCGTTGGAGAAGTTTCCCATCCGGCGTGTATATATCGCAGCGCAGGTAGGTCGGGTATGGAAGCATAACCTCGATAGGTTTGCTATTTACCATGTCCTCCTTCAAGACCGTGTCCCCTGTACTGATCCTTATGAGAGCGGATCTCAGAGGATTGCCTAATGTATCTTTAACAATTATTTTTAACGGGAAGTTAACATCCTTGAGATTCAAATCCACGAGTTCCTCTTGGACGTTCATCGATTTCGCGTATATCTCCTTCTCATCCTTGAGGACCCTTAAGTCATAAGGTCCGAAGAAGAGTTTGAAAGAAGCTTTGCCCGTCGAGTCAGTTATCGAGTCGAATTCTCTTCCCGTGAACTCATCTATAATTTTGATTGTATACCCCGCTAGCGGCTTACCATTGAAGTCCGTAAGTCTTATGGCGACGCTCTTTCTCTCAGCTATCAATTTAACGCTGTCCCTCGGCTTAGAAACCTCAAACTCCATCTCGCCAATCACCACCCTTCCTCTGAGGGCCTTTATCAGATATTTACCCGCGCGTATTTCCCCGAAGCTTAAGGGGACATATTTGAATTCAGCCACGCCCTCTTCATTCGTCTTGGCGTCGGCGAAGTCTTCTGCAAGACTGTTACTCAAAACCACTTTAATGGATCCTAACGGGTTCCCCGCGTCATCTGTTACCTTAACGGTTAATTTAGCTAGGTCTGTGACCAAGTCCATGGACTCGCTTGAAGTGAACTGTCGCTCTTCAACGTGTATCGGTACATCGCCTGCCTTCGTCCTCATAGTCAAGTTCAATGCGTAGGCACCGACCCCCTCGATCTTTGAGGAAGGTAAGTTCGAGATGATGATTGTCCCATTGGTAGAAGATTGATGCGTCGAATAGCCTGCCGACTTAAGTGTCAGTGAAACCCTTGGGACAGGATCCCCCTCGAGGTCCGTTACTGTGATCCTGAGATTAAGTAACGGTAGGGATATGTTTTTTGAGATTTCTGGGGCGTCGACTCGAATATCTTCTCTATGGATTAACAGGGCCCCCATATTGACCGATAGGTGATATTCGCCTACGCCCTCTAACTCGCTATATGGCACTTGATCAAATGAGGCAATTCCTTCCTTATTGGATTTTGCTGTAAAGACGATGGCTCCACTGCTACTATTCAAATTTACGAGGAGGTTGCCTACGGGGTCTCCATCTAAATTGGTTAGCTTCAATTTGATGGAAGCTATTTTAGCTGTTAAAGTTATCTCGAGTTGTTCGGGGACCTTAACCTTCTCCTCTGCCAAAGTTATATTCTTCGACACTACCTTTACGGTGTATTCCCCTGGAGCTATGTGTTTGAATTCAGCATATCCTGAAGCGTTCGTCATAAATCTGCGACTTTCAGCTCCCTTGATCAGCAGCACTTCCATTCCTTTTAGTTCCTCTCCAAGAGGATTAACCACTTTAACGATTAGGGTCTGCTCTGCCTGAGCCGATGCCTGCGATAATATCAGAATTGATGCGAGAGTTAAAGCCATCAGAGCTATTAGAATTCGTTTATTCATTTTCTATTCACCACGTGGTCTTGAAGCCTTGTTTGATGGACTGGGATATAGTTTTTTATTAAGAATTCGTGGGCCTCTCTGAGGGTATCTCTAGCGGTCTTGAATGTTAATTTTCTCATAGCGTTCTCGTAATCCAGCCAGATATATCCGACGTGTTCATAGGATAAGGTCACCTCCTGCGTCGGCGCCCTAGCCAAATAGAAGACCACAGTTTTCCTAACAAGTTGCCTCGACTTCCGGTAGAAGTAGTGTATGGTCTTCCTGAACCCAGGTATGATCTCTATATCCTTTATACCAGTTTCCTCCCACACCTCTCTCTTCACGGTATCTATCTCGGATTCCCCCGTCTCAATTGCACCCTTTGGGAAATCCCAGTGACCAGCTTCATAGTGGAGGAGCAGGTATTCAATTGTATTACTCATGTAAAATAGGACCGCGCCAGCGGACTTCTCTTGGAGCATCTCCACACGCCTCTCTCTTCTCTCTAAGAGTGATTCGGAGAGGAGAACTTAAATATCCTAGCTTCAATTAATGCGCTCAAAACCTAAACCTTTATGTAATCTAGGGTGAAGGCATTCGTCTCCTATGTAAAAGTTGAAAAATGTTGTGGACGATTTACCCCGTAGGTGAATGAGGCTGTCTCAAGATGTCGAGAAGGCTATTTTGGAGATAATTAATGAGCAGGACCGAGATATTGTTAGTAGGGCGGCGGCAGACATACTAAAATCCCTCTTACTACTCTACGGATCTGCTTGGGAAAGTGATCTAAAAGATGTTCTCATGGGTATATGGAGCATCAGAAATCTAAACTTGGAGCAGATCGGAGAACTTCAGGACGCCCTATCAAAAGCGGAGAAACTTCTCAGCGAGAAGAAGATAATTGAAGTGGAGACCAAGCCTAGGGGAGATCTCGGAAGAGAAAAACCCATTGAAGAGAAATTCTATACAACGAAATACCTTTACCTGCTGATGAAGCTCTTCAGCGGGGACCTCGAAGTCGATAGATTCAGATACCAATCTCAAGGATACATAAACCTATAAACAATTTTACATACATTATTCCGAGAGATGACTGAAGAGGGTCTCCTGAAAAGAACCGCCAAACTGGCCAAGTTTCTCGGAGAAGAATTCCACGGTTGTGCCCAAATAACCATAAACCCCATCAAGCGATCCGCAGGGACTCCACAATAAGTTATTTGGAAGGATATACAATCTCAGAGACCACAGGACATCAAAGAATTCATCAAATCAGGATCATGGAATAAGTGCGAAGAAGTAATGGCAAAGGCGGCTGAGATTGGAACGCGAGACCACGCTTCGAAAACTATCTTGGTTAAACCTAAACCCCCAAAAGACTAATCGTCAACAAACTTGATCTTAATCATTTTTCAGGGTCAGAGTTCACGACCCAAGCGCTTTATTTGGTTCATTTCGTTCTTAAGTGTCTTATCATCCATTGACGAACTTCGGGATAGGATGTTTTCCCTCTTCCTATGGCGGTCGTCAGCTCTTCGGCTTCTTTTTCCTCGAATTCCAGCTGGTATCCGTTTAGTTCTAGGAATGTGATCGTTGCTATGAGAGCTGTCCTCTTATTTCCATCAACAAATGGATGCTGGGCTATTAGCTCGTAGAGGAGGTATGCGGCCTTCTCGGCTAGATTCTCTTTCTTGGATTTTAGCGGGCTTCCCTTATACTTCACGGTTTCCAGAATGGATTCTAGAGCCTTCTCGTTTAAGATGCCGTGAGCTAGACCGTAGACTGAGGTTATCTCGCGGTTGATATTGATGAGTATCTCATAGCTTAGATAGCGTATCCTCATCACTTGTAGGCAAGGCTTCTTAGAAGCTTATCATATTTTCTGATGGCCTTCCGAGCGATCTCCATGGCCTCCTCATCCACCTTAGATCGGCTCTCCCGAACCTTAGCGCTCATCTCTCTGAAGACCTGATCTCAAGCATCATATATAAAGCTAACGAGAAATGGAGAAAACAAATAGTCTATGACATTGAAAAACTCTTTCTAGTCACGCAGAATTATGGTGTTTATCAAACTATATAGAAAGCTCATAAGCAATTGTGAAGCCCGCCCGTATGGAGATGAGAGGAAAGAAAGCGTCCTCGTGGATCTTAGTATCAGCCTTAGTAATGGCTCTCCAACTATTCGTTCTCCCGGCTTTCCTCTGGGCGATATTGGATGTGATAGGCCCTTACTTAGGATTTGACTCTAATAGCATGTTAGAGAACTTCTATACCATAAGAAAGGTTCTTAAAGATACCTTCGAGCAGATTATCAAACAATTAATTGCTTGGCTACTCTGATGCTTCTCGATCTTCGTCAATTCTTATTATTGATAAAATGATTCGCCTGTAGCGTTCATCGTCGTTTAATATTTTTTCTGTCTCTTTCTCGAGGAATCGTTCAAGGTCTAGGTTTTTCATTCGGCAATATTCTGCCAAGAAGTTTCCTTCTCTTTTCTTGATGTATTCTTTGAGGAGATCTGGGTTTTTGGAGAAAATTTTTCTTGCTTTCTCGGGGGGATCTTCCAGAATCATCACTCTAACAAATGCTCTAACGTATGAGAAGATCATCTCTTTCATTGATTCAAGTTCTTTCTTCATCTTTTCCTCGAAGTCGAGTGCTCGCATTATTGCTTGCTTCTCGTCGAGTGTGAGTCCGCAGCTTTCACAGTAGAGGGCGTTTGGGGTATTGACTGCTTGGCATCTCGGGCAGATCTTCGGGGGAGAGTTTTCTATCCTGAGGTGTTTTCTCTCTTGGGGCCATAGTCTTCGAAGAGCGGGGAGCCTAGATCTAAACCTGCTAGCCTTATATAGAATTCGGTCATTTTTGATCCGGCAGTCCATCCTGCTAGAGCGTTCAG
>QMUP01000041.1 GCA_003660635.1 Candidatus Wolframiiraptor sp. | reverse complement strand
TGAGGTCTAGGGCCTCCGCGATCTTCTTCTTAGTGTAACCGTGTTCTGTGGCCAGCCTCTTAGCCAAGACCGCCCTAACGCCGGCGACCAGCTGCTCTAACCGCACAATTCTTCTTCTCCACCTCTTGTTTTTACCTTTTAACGCCGGGCCGGGATTTTCAAGCATTTACACGAAAATAACAGTGTAAAATATTAAAGCTTTACACTGTTAAGCTTATATAGAACCCGAATGCTCATCCATGCAGCACCTAAACACTTCAAAACTAAAGTGGTAAACTATGAGGATCCCGCTCACCGATCTCCGTGAGGGACAGGGAGGCGTAGTAGTCAGTATAGGCTCTGGAGGCTGGCCTCTAGGCCCTCGGGGTCCTCCGTTAGATCGTCCTTCAGGGGGTGGCTGGATACCGTTTTTTGGGCGGCGATTTAGGTGGCGCCGGCGTCGAGGGCTGGGCCGCGGCATGGCCCATGGGGCGGAGAAGAGGCTCGCCGATCTCGGGATAGTCGTTGGGTCTAGGATTAGGGTCGTGAGGAAGGCGCCCTTTGGAGGACCAATAGAGGTGGAAGTCGCCGGTTCTAGGTTCCTGATCGGAAGGAGGTTAGCTGAGAGAATTATAGTGGAGGTTTAGGATCCCGTGAAGGAGATTACGATCGCCCTTGCCGGTCAGGCAAACGTCGGGAAAAGCGTGATCTTCAACAACCTAACCGGACTTCATCAGCACATCGGGAACTGGCCGGGGAAGACTGTGGAGAAAGCCGAGGGTACCTTGTTCTATAAGGGTTACTTCATTAACGTCATAGATCTACCTGGAATCTACTCGCTGACCCACTTCTCGCTCGAGGAGCTAATAGCTAGGGAATATATTGCTGAGGAGAAGCCCGACGTTGTCGTGAACATCGTTGACGCCACCGCCTTAGAGAGACACCTCATATTCACGTTACAGCTCCTGGAACTCGAGAGACCCCTAGTCATCGCGGTCAACATGATAGACCTAGCTGAAAAACGCGGGATCAAGATAAACTCCCAAAAACTCGAAGAAATCTTAGGAGCCCCGGTCGTGCCCACAATAGCGATACGGGGGAAGGGGCTCACCGAAGTATTGGATAAGGTGATAGAACTCACAGAGAAGGGATACTCTCCGAAGCGCTTCGAGTACGGCCGGGAGATCGAGGATAGGATAAGGAAACTGGAGGATGCCTTGGAGGGCTTTGAGTCCCCGTATCCCAGGAGATGGATCGCGATAAAGCTCCTCGAGAAAGATGAAGAAGTTATGAAGCTCGTGGAGCGCGAGAACCCAGAAGTCCTTGAGCTCGCGAAGAAGCTCTCCGCCGAAATAGAGGAGATCCATGGACATGATTCCTCGATAGCGATAGCGAACGAGAGAGTTGGAATAGTTAGACAAATAGTTGAAAAAGTCGTCGAGATCGCGGAAGAGAGGAAGCCATCGCTTGGAGAGAGATTCGACGAAATCGCGACTCACAAGGTCTTCGGATACCTTTTGATGGTGATAATCTTCGCCGGAATGTTTCTCACAGTGTTCGGGATAGGGGATTACATCGTCGGCTTCTTCGACGAACTAACGGAAAGCCTTAGCGAGACGTGGTTCGCGTACTTCGGCTCGGGAATATTGTCAGAGCTGGGGTGGGCCGCTGTTGAGAGCTTCATAGCCCTGCTGGGAATAGTCATCCCCTACATCGCTCCTCTATACTTCCTCCTCTTCCTCCTCGAGAACTGGGGATACCTCGCGAGGGTCTCGTTCCTCCTAGATAATGTTATGCATAAAGCTGGAGTTCACGGGAAGGCGGGCATCCCAATGATTTTGGGATTTGGATGCAACGTTCCAGCGTGTCTCAGCGCCAGGATTATGGAGACTTGGAGAGAGAAGGTGATAACGATCCTCATGACAACTTTAATTCCATGCTCGGCGGTCACGGTCGTCGTCATGGGCCTTACTGGGAGATATCTCGGAGTATTTTGGGTGACAGGGCTCTACCTCTTCACGTTGCTTATGGTCCTCCTCGTCGGAAGGTTGACATCTAAGATCTTACCCGGAAAGCCTGTCGAGCTGATAATGGAGATGCCGAGCTATAAGACGCCGAACCTAAAGACGATACTGATAATGACTTGGCTGAGGATAAGACAGTTCATCTACATCGCCATGCCCCTCGTCATTCTCGCAGGGGTCTTCATAAAGTTCATGGACCTGACCGGCGTCTTATCCGTGGTCTCCGATCTCATGAGCCCGATAACCGTTGAGTGGCTGATGCTTCCGAAAGAAACCGGTATGCTTTTGATCTTCGGAGTCCTCCGAAAAGAGCTCATACTTTTGACGCTCGCATCGCTCCTCGGGACAACTGATTTCTCAGCCGCTTTAACCCCTAATCAGATGGTCACGCTTTCACTCGTCACGATATTCTACATCCCATGCATAGCTACCATAGCGGCCTTAGTAAGGGAGATGGGGGCAAAGGGGGCTACGTTGATAACGGTGGCGGAGATATTGCTCGCGATACTGATAGGGGGAGTGGCCTCGAGGCTCTTGTTAATCCTAGGTATAACTTAGATCTCCAGTTCCTCGGTGTTTATGTAAGCTATGTTGACGTTTCTGCCTCCGGGCATGACATATATCTTATCGGGAAACTGTAAGGCTAAACTGTTAAATGCGTCGTGGATCTTCTGCTTCTCAGCAATTAATCCGTTTTCAAGCAACACTATTGAGGTCATGCACTCCAGGTAAGTGAGGTTTACTTCTCCGCCGAAGTGGAAGGACATCCTATCGTATACTTGGATCATTGTTTTGATTACCTCTGTTCGCCCTGCTTGCTTATACCACCTCGCCATGCCTTTAATGAAGTCGTTAAATAGATAGCTTTCAATCTTCTTTGGCCTCAGAGTAGTGAGCTTGAGTATTTTCTGTTGATCATAGATCATCTGATCGTTTACCTCGTATTTCCCCCTACCGCTTCTCTTCAAGATCCCGCAGTCGACGAGCCACTCAAGCCTAGGCGGAGCAATATGCCTGTATTTCGCGTATTGACTGCTCTTAATCCATTCAATCTTATCCTTTATTGAGAGCCTCTTCTCCCTGAATTTCTCGGCTTCCTTTCTCCTGATATCGCTGGGTGGTAACGCCTTCTTCAGGGCCTGGGGATACGCCTCTTCCATGGCATAGATCATGGCCTCCTGTCTCCTGAATTTCTTCTTCTTGAGGGCCCAGTTCGTGATCATCTGAATAAAGGGATAGTCTTGGATAAAGAGCGCCCAAAGGAAGAACAACTTCTCGGCATCATTCAACGTGATCAACTCTATCAAGTTAAGTGATTCCCTGCCGTCCACGAATTTCTTGAACTTTATTGCGGAATCAGTTGTGAGGTAGAGTTTCCCGAAGGTTCCGAGTAGCTGGGATTTCCTATCGATGAAGTTTAGTTCGGCGGCCATTGTAACATAATTCCTCGCATTGACCAAGCTCGTGATCAATCCTATAGGCTTGCTCACTAAGAGGTCTCTATCACCGATTCCCTTGACTATGTCATGGAGTAAAGCCGCGAGGAAATCAAAGGTTTTCGGCGAGTTGTCTTCGAGTAAGCAGGGGACTATCCTTAGATATCCAAGCCTGCAGACATCTCCATGGGTTTCAAGCATCAAGTTGTCATCACCTCCCTAATGACTGTTAGCGGCCTCGCGTTTTCCCAGTCTATTTCAACCCCTTGGCCTCTGTATTCTCCCTTATGAAGTTCAAGTATCACCTCTTTACTGACCCCATCTTCGTCTCTAAGGTACCACAAATACTTGTTTGATTTTGGAATCGAGTCGGAGATTATTCCAGCAACGCTAAACCCAACTTTCTCAGCTATGGGTGCGGTTGTTTCTGCCATATCGACGAGCTTTTTGCGGAGCTTAAGCCTACCCAAAACTATAATCGCGGCTCTATTCCATCTTAGGACTCTATAGATTTCCCTGAGAACTTCTTCCATGAATTCTTTGAAGCGGTCGACGGATTCGGTGTGGAACAGCCTCTTCGCTATTTCCTCATAACTGTATCCGAGGAACCATAACCTCAACCAGTTATCCCATGCATACGTCTGCATATTGAAATAGGGTGGAGATGTTACAACTAAATCGACGGATTCGTCATCGATGGGCAGTTTTCTAGCATCCTCCATGTATGCCCTTCCCTTCACAGCAGGTATTCCATCCCTGAAAACCCTCTCCGCCTTTATCCTCAAACATTCCAATACGTTTCTCTTCGGCTTTTCGATCCCGTTTTTCTTCACGTATCTCTTTACGTATTCCGGGGCCATAGAGAATGAGTGGGAACACTTGACGCTGAGGTGTATCTTCGTCGGCCCGTGGAGTATTCCGAGCATGAGAGCTTTCATAAAGTTGGCGAGATCCTCATCCTCAGTTTCTTCAATCAAATCTCTAACGGCGAGTATCTGTTTAAGCGTGTAGCTGCTGAAGAACGCGCGGACATCTTCATCGACTTCCGATACTTTGTATCCCGATGGGTTCAGCTTTCTTTTCGCATACTCTATCCATTCAATGACCCTTCTTGGCGGAACCGGTCTAACCTTCGCCCTAGTTAGGACATATGCCTCAGGGGATAGGTCATTCCCAATACCTATCCTCCCATTTAGGCATGCTTCGAGAGGCGCTGTCCCTTTTCCGCTGAATGGATCGAGGACCACGTCGCCTATACGCGAGTATTTCACCACGAAATAGTGGGCTAATGCTGGCGGGAAGCTCCCAGTCCGCGAGCAAATCCTATGTAAGGCTATTCCCCAGTTATCTCTAGCGAACTTCCATGAATCCTTAATTCTGTAGCTTAGGATGTACGTCGTTCTCAAGGCCGGCTTCGGCGATGAAACAAGAGTTTTATTCGTTCAGTTTCAGAAACGTGAAAAATAATTCTCACAGCACCGCCCTATATGCACGCTGAGATTATGTCTCCGATTTTTGATGAAAATTGGATCAAGGAATTGAGAATAAGCCCGGCATATTTCCAAAAAACGTTTCATCGTGTGTATCAGAGATAGATCGTAGACATCTAGAGACAAGTCCCATGTATGTTATCGGAGAATATGGTCTCTCAAAAAGATCCGAAATATCGAGTAGCCGGGCTGAAACTAGAAAAAGGATAAAATATTCCCGAGGGAGCACCATAGATGAAGCCCGGTCGTCTAGCGGCCAATCCTGGTCAGAAAAGGGGCTTGGGATCCCGGGCTCTGGATCTTAGAAGAGGGGATCCCCGGGGACGCCGGTTCGAATCCGGCCCGGGCTATCATCTCTTTTCTTCCTTATTTTTTAGGTGCTTTAGATGGGTTTCTTTTGATTTTTCTATCTTTCACCTTTGTCTTATTTGGTTATACATTAATTATGGTTAATGAGGAGCTGAATTAGGAGTGTAGGGAATGAGTAACGCGTTGGAGAAGTTAAGGGAACAAGAAGCGAGGCTCCGGGAGCGGATGAAGAAGGTTAAACATAAGATCGCGGTCATAAGTGGGAAGGGCGGCGTTGGAAAAAGCATTATAACTGTTAACCTGGCGATGGCCTTGGCTTCAAAGGGCTATAGCGTCGGAATATTGGATGCCGATATACATGGTCCATCGATTCCGAAGATGTTAGGGTTACACGGGATGAGGCTTCAATCTGGTCCGCCTGGAGTATTCCCCGTGAAAGGTCCGATGGACGTAAAAGTTGTATCAATGGATTTTCTGCTGCCGAGCGAGGAGTCTCCCGTCATCTGGCGGGGCCCGCTTAAGATGTCGGTAATTCGTCAATTTTTATCAGATGTGGTTTGGGGTAGCTTAGACTTCCTCCTAATTGATCTGCCTCCTGGAACGGGGGATGAGCCTCTAAGCGTGATGCAATTACTTCCGGAGATGGATGGCGCCGTGATAGTCACGATTCCATCAGAAGTATCCCAACTCGTCGTGAAGAAAGCCGTGGTCTTCGCTCGAGAGCTCAAGATACCTGTATTGGGAATAATCGAGAACATGAGCTATTTCATATGCCCAAACTGCGGAGCCGAGATCAATATCTTCCAAAGCGGAGGAGGTGAAAAAATAGCAAAGGAGTTATCGGTACCCTTCCTAGGAAAGATTCCTCTTGACCCCAAGATCTGCGAATCCGGAGATAAGGGAGTTCCATTTATAGTGAAGCACCCGGAATCCAAGCCAGCGAAAATATTCGAAGAAATCGTGAACAAAATAGAAAAATCGCTTAAGGAAAAAACCTGAGTTTTATAGGTTTAAAACTGTTCCGACCCTAACTTCGGTGAACTTTCCTGCGAAGTTGTCGCTGATAATCTTTAATGCTTTATCCCCGGTGCAATGACATGGACCGACTATCCTAGGATTTATCTCGATGAGGCTCTCAACGGTCTTCTCTATTCTCTCGTCACTTGCTCCTATCAGATGAAATCCGCCTATAACAGCATAGACATCTCTTCTCCCGAAAATCTTCTGAGCATGCCTTATCGTATTCACCACTCCGGCGTGAGCACATCCCGTTATCACGATTAATCCTTTTTCATGATTTATGACTAGTGCTTGGTCATCGAGAAGTTTGTCTTGGGCGACTTTTCCCCCTCTGATCAACATGTAATATTCAGGTGTTTTCTCGAAGTCGGTCTCCCTCTTAATTTCTCCAGTGGTGGCTACGCTGTCCGTGAGGAACACGCTGTCATGGGTCACGAGGAATCTACCTCCATGCTTCTTTATCTCACTAATGGTATGGGGTACCCCTGTTAATCTGAACTTCGGCTTAATAGCGTATTTTAAGGCTAGGGCATCTGGATGGATGATTATAGCGGTTGGTTTATTGATGATTTTCAATGCATCAAGTAGTCCTCCTGTATGATCATAATGCCCGTGGCTGATTACTATCACATCGACATTTCTTAGATCTATATCCATCTCGGAAGCGTTGTGTAAAAGAGCCCCGCCGCTGGCGCCCACATCAAATAAAATATTCAACTCTGTGTTTTACAAGTGCGCCGTAACTAGAATGGATAGGCCGTGCTCGGCCCACAAGGTGGGTTTCTCCGGGTTCTCGCGGTCATCAACTAAAACCTGAAACTCTATTTCCCGTATCATGAAGTTCAAAGATTTTCTAGTTTCTACACATTTTAGCGTTGCCTTACATCATCCGGCCGACAACTTCAGCCGTCAGAAGTTCCGACGTTCTTCACAACTCAGCAATCTATGTTAAGCGCATTTGTGCTTAAAAGTATTAGCCCCTGACCTTTGGGAGGGC
>QMUP01000040.1 GCA_003660635.1 Candidatus Wolframiiraptor sp. | reverse complement strand
TAAGAGCCATTCATGAAAGCTTGTGTAAAAGAGGTAAACCGTGGGGAACGCGACCAATACTGCAAGCGAAATCACCGCAGGTAGAAGGAGTTTGTATTCCTCCCTCATAACCTCACCACCTGATTCAGGGTAGGTTCATTTAAACCTTTAAACAAAAAATGGAATGAAAAGTAGATTTTTGAAGCCTTTCTTCTAGCCGTAGTAACCTCTCTCCTTCATCAGATCCATAGCCCATTTCTGGAGTTCGCTTAGGGCTTCGTCTGCGGTCTTCTTTCCGGCGACGACTTCTGACGCCTTGGTTCCTATTTGGTCCATGAAGAGGTCTAGTTCTGGGATGTATGGGAAGTAGATTGGATCGTTTTCTAGGATCGATTTTTCGTTAAGTTCTATCTGGTCTATTCCATATCTCTTTATCAACGGATAGCTGTAGAGTACTGATCTCATTGTAACATTCGGCCATCCAGTCCTCTCGGCAAAAGCCTCCATGGACTCTTTCCCGGTCAAGAATGTTAGAACCCTCCAGGCTGCTTCCTTGTGTTTGGAGAACTTGTTTATCCCGAGTGAGAAGGTCCAGTAGCTGTTTATCCGCTTCTTTCCTGGGCCGAATGGCGTTAACATGAACTTCGTGTATTTCTTCACGTTCTCATCCTGTGTTGAAGATAGTGCCGCATATCCGTTTATGGCGGAAGGCATCAGGACCACGGCCTTACCTTGAGCATATAGATTCATCATGTCAACCCAAGTGTGTGTTGAGGCTCCTGGAGGTCCATATTTCCTCAGCCAATCAGTAAATGCCTTGAATCCGGCGGCGAAGTCATCTGAGTCGAAAATAGGCTTTGCTTGATTCTCTTTTATTTCTCCAGGCCATATCGCGCCCCCTTCGAACCAGGCAGGATAACCTGCGTAGGCGTATACGAATCCTGCGAGGTCTAGGGTGGGCTCTTCACCGGGGGCTCCCCTCATGGTCAGCGGGTAGACATCCGTTATTCCATCTTTTTTCAGTCCCTCACCGATCTTGATTAACGCCTGTTCAAGATCATCTACAGTCCAATTCTCCTTCGGCCGATCTACGTCATATTTATCAAATATATCCTCTCGGTAAATCACCCCTGGCCCGAATGAGTAATATGGAAGCGCATATAATGTTCCCTCAATTCTATTTGCCTTCAAGAAGGACTCATACACGTCTTCGGGATCAAAATATCTCTGGGGATATTT
Organism: Candidatus Wolframiiraptor sp.; assembly: GCA_003660635.1. GTDB lineage: Archaea > Thermoproteota > Nitrososphaeria_A > Caldarchaeales > Wolframiiraptoraceae > Wolframiiraptor. Next base: position 6,119 of record QMUP01000040.1, on the reverse strand, counting down.
CTCGAAGTATTCGTCGAGGGGCTCTAAGTATCCGGCATAGCCATAGGCCTGAACGGCTCCATCACTTCCAACCAAGACTATGTCGTATTTCCCGAGTTTTGCCGAAACATCGGCGGCGACCTTCTCCCTGACAGCCCATTCATCTCCCCACTCGATTCTAACGTCTACGCCCTCTGCATCTTCAAATTCCTTCAATCTCTCAGTTTCGGTCGTGCCATCGGGGCCGAATAGCTCGGGCCATGCAAATCCTTGGGCGAATGCTATGACCGTTATCGGGATCTTCTCGGCAACAGGCGTCTTAGTAACAACTTTTGTGATGGTTTTCGTCTCTGTAACTGTTTGAACACCAGTACCCGCTACAGTTTTCGTGACAGTTACCGTTTTCTCCCTAGCTGGAGCAGCGCTCTGACCCGCATAATAGCCTACTCCTCCCGCGATTGCGGCCGCAATTATCGCAGAAAGCCCGATCTTTGCTCCAGTCGAGAGAGCAGCGCGTCTACTCATTTTACGATTTAGAAAGAGACTTTTCTTTCTTCGCGTCATTTCATAAGAATGTTAGGCGCGAGTGTTTAAAAATTTTTATTGTATGGATTCACAAAACATTAATTTCATAATTCTTATATTGGTTTCAGAAACTATTGTTTGCGGAAGAAAAACTAATCTCTGGAAAATTTGATATATTATGTTGGCGTTGATCTGGTCGGGATCCTTGTTTAAGGATAGGTTGGATGCGGGCAGACGACTTGTAGAATTGTTAGCGGATTTGAAAGGTGAACGATGCGCGGTTATCGCCATCCCCAGGGGCGGCGTAGTAGTCGGCTACGTTGTCGCATCGGAGCTTGACGCCCCTTTAGAGGTAACGGTTCCGCGGAAGATCGGGGCACCCGGTGATCCGGAGCTGGCGGTGGGCGCGGTCGCCGAGGATGGGACGATTTACGTGGAGGAGTCTGTTGCCAAGACTTTAGGTGTACGGGATGACTGGATTAGAATAGAGGCGGAACATGAGCTAGAGGAAGTCCGGCGGAGGATCGGGGTTTACCGTGAGGGGAAAGCGCTTCCCGACTTAAGCGAATACGCGGTCATAATCGTGGATGATGGGGTTGCTACGGGGGCGACGATGATCGCGACGGCCAGATTTTTGAGGAAAATGAATCCGAGGAAGCTGATTATAGCCGTCCCCGTGGCGCCTCCGGAAATATTGCCAAAGCTCTCCTCCGAAGCAGATGACGTTAGATGCGTTGCGACGCCATCGCCTTTCTTTGCGATAGGACAGTTTTATCAAGACTTTTCTCAGCTCAGCGACTCAGAGGTCCTAGAATATCTCTCGAGATCGAGGAGATTGATCGCTTGATCATCTCTTTAGCAGGAGGAAGATGTAAATGATGATGAGGATAATTATCAGTAGTGGGGATGTGCCGATATAGACGCCGTCTACCCGCTTCCCAATTATCAGCAATGGATGTATCTCCTCTAACGATGGTGCGAACTTTTGGAGTATTGGTAGGAGGATTAGGATTATACCTAGGATTATGAGAATTATTCCTAAAAAGGCTGAGAAGCTTATCCTTTCAAACATTTCTCAACCCTTGACGACGCCTATTGGGATGAGTCTCGCAACCTTTGTACCGATCCCCGCTCGATCGCTCACTTCAGCGACTATGTCGACATTCTTATATGCTTGATCCGCCTCCTCCACGACCGTTTCTAAGCTATCGCTCCGGATGTATATTCCCTTACGGCTTAAATCGTTAAGCACCTGCTGTGCCCTCAACATCCTCTTCGCTGCAGCCCGGCTCGCGGTCCTACCCGCTCCATGCGCGGTGCTTCCAAATGTCATCTCCATGGCCTTCGGATTTCCTAAGAGAACCCAGCTCGCCGTTCCCATCGATCCCGGCAGAAGGACGGGTTGACCTATATCCCTGTAGTCTTGTGGGATCAGTGGGTGGCCTGCTGGGAAGCTCCTCGTCGCCCCTTTGCGGTGAACCCACACCTTCCTCTTTACGCCGTCGACCACATGTTCCTCGAGCTTGACTATGTTATGTGCGACGTCGTAGACTAAGCTGAGACCCATCGTTTCCGCAGGTTGCCTAAACACCTGTTCAAAACTCTGCCTGACCCAGTGGCTTATGGCCTGCCTATTCGCGAACGCGAAGTTAACGGCGCACTTAAATGCCTTGAGATAACTCTCCGATTCTCTGCTTTTAGCCGGCGCGCACGCGAGTTCCCTATCCGGCAACCTTATACCATATCTGCGCGCTGCTCTTTCCATGACTTTCAAGTAATCGCTACATATCTGGTGACCGAATCCCCTGCTACCGGTATGTACTAAAACTGTTATCTGGCCTTCGTGGGTTATCCCCATCCTCTTCGCCGCTCTTTCATCGAATATCTTATCGACCTTCTGAACCTCTAGGAAGTGGTTCCCGCTTCCAAGAGTTCCTATCTGTGGGAATCCCCTCTGCTTCGCGGCCGCGCTAACGTAGCTGGGGTCGGCTCCTTCGAGACAGCCTTCCTCCTCTATGTGCTTTAGATCCTCTGGCCATCCCAATCCGAATTTCTCGATAATATAACGCGCTCCCTCAACCGCGATCCTATCGAGCTCGCTCTTAGTAACTTGGAAATCCCTTCTCCTCGACCCCAGTCCGGAGGGGACGTTCCTGAAGATCGTTTCGATGAGTTCTTTTATCCTCGGTCTCACGTCTTTCTCCTCTAAGTTCGTAACCATCAATCTGACACCACAATTAATGTCGTATCCCACGCCTCCAGGTGAGATTACGCCTTCTTCGTAATCGGTTGCGGCGACCCCGCCTATCGGGAATCCATAGCCTTCATGGGCGTCTGGGAGTACGACGGCATGTTTGAGGATGCCCGGGAGCGTCGCGACGTTTGCGCCCTGAATGAGCGTCCTATCCTCCCGCATCTTCTTAAGCAGCTCCTCGGATGCGAAGACCAGGACTGGAACCCGCATGTCTGATCTAAACTTCGGAATTCTCCAGATTACATCGCCTATCTTTTCCAACGGCACCTTTGACATAGTTGCACCGGGTCAAGATATCTCCTCACGCCGCTTTAAAGGTTATGCCGATTATTTTGCTGGGAGATACATTCCCCTCGTCTTCATTAAAGCTTAATATGCGAGAAAACGGAGTAACAACCGTGGAAACATGTCTTCTTGGAAGCGTCAACACTCTAGATGGCTTCCTCCAATGCCTCTCGAAAAGATCATAGAGATTCAGCAAAAGAGGATAGGAGTTGACCCTCCGCTGAACCCCCACCCCGAATTTAAGGTTGTGGTCTGGGAGAGCCCCCATGAGTTCTATGCGGCCTTCGCGATGGACATGACGAGACGAATAGTCTCCGCGTTCTTCGAGAAGCGGGATTTATGGATGATAACGCCTACCGGACCGGTGCCTCAATGGAGGATCCTAGCGAATAATCTAAACGAGCTCGCGAAGGTCATCGATGGATTCAACCTAAAACACGTGCACATAGTAATGATGGACGAGTACAGCGATCCCGAAGGCAGGACCCCGAGCTGGGATATGCCCGGGAGCTTCCAGAACACTATTAGGGTGAACTTCTGGGAGCAGTTGAGGAGCGACATCCGAATGAAGTGGGAGGATATACTGTTCCCAACCGCAGAGCTCGTGGACAAGATCCCCAAAATCATAATCGATGGAGGCGGCGTGATAGATGTGGTATATGGGGGGATAGGCTGGGGACTACACTTCGCATTTGTCGATAGAGAAGCATTTACTTCCGATAGATGGGCAGGTCGGGATCTAGAGAAATGGAAGAAGATCAGGATGTTGAAGGCGATAGAGCTCGACGCCTCCACAATCTACCAGAACGCCCTCCACACGTGGGGAAGCAACCAATGGGCGGTTCCCAGTCACGCCAACACCATCGGCCCCGCCCTAGTCCTAGGAGACGACGAAATTGAGGTAAAGTATCGTTCCTTCTGGTGCGATGGAATTTGTGGACCTGAGATGACCTGGCAGCAGATGGCAGTCCACGTCGCGCTTTACGCGGAACCCAACCCCGAACTTCCGGCGACATTCCTCAAGACTCTGCCTGGCGAAATAAATGTCCTGAAACCTCTCGATGAGCCTATAACAATAGTTCCTAGATAGAGTAGCCTCGGCGATCAACTTCATCCAAAAATTCAAAATTTTATTTTTCATAACCAGCTTTTCACGATAATCTTCGTCTTGAAACTTTTATATCCAATAATCGTCTTTAGGATCTTGTGGTGAGAAAGGTATGGCGTCTAAATTGCCCGCTATCGAGGGTGGAGAACCGACTATAAAGGAAAAGCTTCCTACCTGGCCTTCGTTTACTGAGGAGATAATTCAGGCGGCTATGGAGCCTCTTCGGACCGGGAAGGTCAATTATTGGACCGGAGAATTGGGGAGGAAGTTTGAGCAGGAGTGGGCGAAGTGGAATGGCGTCAGGTACGGTGTGGCCGTAAATAGTGGTACGAGCGCTCTCCATACAGCGGTTGCCGCATTGGGGATAGGACCCGGGGACGAGGTCATAGTCCCATCCTACACGTTCATAGCCACCGCGTTCTGCGTCCTTCAGGCCGGGGCAATCCCAGTCTTCGCCGATGTACGGAAAGAGGACCACTGTATAGATCCCAAGGACATCGAGAGGAAGATTACGGATAGAACGAGGGCGATTATCCCCGTCCACCTCTATGGTAATGTCTGCGAAATGGATGAGATAATGAGGATAGCGAGAAAACACGATCTATACGTGATCGAGGATGCGGCGGAAGCCCATGGGGCCATGTATAAGGGAAAGAAGGCTGGAACCATTGGACATGTCGGGTGCTTCAGCTTCTGTCAGAATAAGACCTTCACGACGGGTGGTGAGGGAGGCGCGGTCATAACTGATGACGAGGAGATCTACTGGGAATGCATGTCCTTTAGGGATCACGGATTTGATGCGAAGAAGAGGCTCAACCTACTTGAGCTTGAGGGAACTCTACACTACATACACGTCCGGGTTGGGTTCAACTACAGGATGACCGAGATGCAGGCAGCCATAGGTCTGGCCGAGCTTAAGAGGTTGGATAACTGGAACCTGCCCAGGCGGAGGAGAAATGGAGAGATCCTCATCAAGGAGCTGAAAGACGTTCCACAGGTAATGTATCTCCCCGTTCACAACAATGAGAAGGTAAACGGGTTCTACGTGTTTCCCATCGTCGTCGACATCGATCAGATGAAGTGTGACAAGGATAAGCTGATAAAAGCCTTAACGGCGGAAGGTGTTCCGGCGTGGAGATCCTTCTGGCCTCAATGTTACACCGAAAGGGCGTTCAGGGAGCATAATGGTTTCGGTCGGGTGAAGTTCCCCTTCAGGTCGAAGGAATACACCAACCCCGAGTCCGTACAATATGACAAGGTCTTCTGCCCCAACGCCGCCTGGCTCGAGAAGAGGACGTTTATCGTCCATTGCTATCCGACACTAGAAGAAGAACACATGTACATGATCGCCGAAGCGATCAAGAAGGTGTTAGACTACTACGCCAAATAAGATTCAAGGCGAGCTGGGAATATGAGGAAGGTCGGATGGGGAGTAATCGGGATAAGCGGAATAGCCCAGAGAAGAACCGTTCCTGAGATGGTTGAAGCCTCGAAGAAGGCGGAACTCGTAGCCGTTATGAGCAGGAGCAGAGAACGTGCCGAGAAGTATGGAAAAAAGTTCGGGGCGAAATACTGGTACACGAGCGTCGAAGAATTGCTCTCGAATCCGGAGGTCGAGGCCGTCTACATAGCGACCCCAAACCATCTCCACCGCGAACAGGTAATCATGGCGGCTAGGGCTGGGAAACACGTGCTCTGCGAGAAACCCTTGGGGAGAACCGTGCAGGAGTGCGAGGAGATGATCGAGGAATGTCGCCGAAATGGCGTTAAGCTCGGAGTGGCCCTGATGATGAGGTTCCATGGCCTACATAGGAAAATCAAGGAGCTGATAGACAATGGGATGATTGGGAAACCAGTTTTAGCCAGGGCTCAGCTCACCTGCTGGTATCCTAAGATAGAGGGGGCTTGGAGGCAGATTCCGGAGCTCGGCGGGGGCGGAAGTCTCATAGATATGGGGTCTCACTGCAT
>QMUP01000039.1 GCA_003660635.1 Candidatus Wolframiiraptor sp. | reverse complement strand
CGCCCTCGCCAACATAGTAGTTACAAATAGATGCGATCTTTACTGTTGGTATTGCTTCTTCTTCGCCGAGCGAGCTGGCTACGTTTACGAGCCGACTATAGATCAGATCAGAGAGATGGCTAGAACCTTAAAGAAGATGAGACCTGTCCCCGGGAACTCCGTCCAGCTTACAGGCGGAGAACCGGCTCTCCGGGATGATTTACCGGAGATCATTAGAGTTCTCAAAGAAGAGGGATTTGACCACGTTCAGCTCAACACCAATGGAATCCGACTCTCGAGAGATTTCGAATTCTTTAAACGCGTGAAGGAGGCGGGTGTCAGCACATTATATCTGAGCTTCGATGGGGTTACCCCTAAAACCAATCCTAAGAATCATTGGGAAATTCCGGGAATCCTCGAGAACGCGAGAAAGCTCGGCGTCGGAATAGTATTAGTTCCAACCGTGATAAAAGGTGTAAATGACCACGAACTCGGAGAGATGATAAGATTCGGATTCAAGAACATAGATATCGTTAGATCAGTCAATTTCCAGCCCGTCTCCCTAGTCGGGAGAATGCCGAGGAAAGAAAGGGAGAGATTCAGAATAACAATTCCAGATTGCATTAAGCGTATTGAAGAACAAACTGACGGCGAAATACCAGAAGAAGCCTGGTTCCCAGTCCCCTCATGCGTTCCCGTAACCCACTTAATCGAGGCGATAACCGGGAGACCGCAATACGAGCTATCAACGCATTTCGTCTGCGGTGCCGGGACGTATGTCTTTAAGGATGGAGAGAGAATGGTGCCGATAACGGCTTTCGTGGACGTTGATGGACTCCTTAAATACCTACAAGATATGGCGGACAAAATAAAATCTGGAGCGAATAAATACATAGCAGCAGCGAAGCTCCTCTGGAACCTCGGGTCATTTATAGATGAAAAGAAAGCACCATCCGGACTCAACATTAAGCGCCTACTCTTCAAGATCTTCATAAGACATGACTACAGCAGCGTCGGAGAATGGCATCTTAAAAGCCTCTTTCTCGGGATGATGCACTTCCAAGACAAATACAACTACGATGTGGAAAGGGTTAGGAGATGCTGTATTCACTATCTCATACCCGATGGCAGGATCATCCCATTCTGCGCCTTCAATGTCTTACCGGAAATCTATAGAGACTTCATCCAGAAAAAATATGGAATTCCGATTAAGGAGTGGGAGGAGAAGACCGGGAGAAAGCTGAGCGATGACGTCTATCGGAGGGTTGTTGAGCCCGAATAACTGAAAAAGGATTAAATTCAGCGGTATTCTCGATTCCTTAAAGATGCCGAAGAGATTTGAAATTAGAGCTCCTCCAGAGTGGGGTATCGAGCCCGTTCCAAAGGAACATAAAATCCTACGTGGAATCGATCTCTTTGTACTGTGGTCGAGCCTCGGCGTAGGCTTACTGGTTTTAGTGGCAGGGTCCCTCTTAGTCCCCGGCTTAAGCCTCATAGATGCATTCGTGGTGTCCCTTATAGGCTCACTAATCGGCAGCGCCCTTTTAGCGGCGGCGGGGATCATCGGTAGCGAATACTCGATCCCGACGATGGTTAGCTTGAGACCGATCCTCGGGAAGTCCGGATCTTATATTCCCACAGCATTGAACGTGATTCAGCTAATCGGCTGGACGGCATTCGAACTCATGATAATGGGGGCCGCGGCGGCAAATATCTCCGGCCCTATCCTGGGATCATACACAAGAATCTTTTGGACGATAATTTTCGCGATCTGGTGTGCAGCGTTGGCAATAGGCGGACCGCTGGTTTTCGTGAGGAAATGGCTTGAACGAGTGGCGATATGGCTTGTTTACCTCTCAACGATATGGATTACGCTCCAAGTTTTGACCCGTCCGGAGACCTGGAGCCTCTTCATGAAACCCGGCGATGGAACTCTTCCGATGCTTCTGGCACTTGACCTCGTAATAGCTATGCCCATTTCTTGGTGGCCTCTCATATCCGATTATAACAGATTCTCATCGACGAGTAAAGGCGGATTCCTTGGGACGTTTTTAGGATATACTGTTGCGAACACCTGGTTCTATTTCCTCGGAGCCGCGCTCGTCATGATTATGGGAGTAACCGATGTAATCTCATCAATCGCAACGCTCATCTTCGGAAATCTGGCGCTCATCCTGATACTCGTCGATGAAACCGATAACTGCTTTGCCGACATATACTCGACAGCGGTTTCAATTCAAAACATCGCACCAAAAACCAGGCAATGGAAACTCATAGTCTCCACGACTATCATAGGCTTAATTCTCGCGGCGACCATACCCTTGACGGAATATGAGTGGTTCCTGCTCATGATAGGCGGTTTATTCGTTCCGCTTCTCGGAGTTCTAATCTCAGAGTACGCGGTCAGACAGAAGAGCGGGGGCTTTGACATCTCTGAGTTCTACGATGAAGCCCCTAAGATCAGGATCAGGACGATCTTTTCGTGGTTCGCCGGAATCGCGGCGTATTTCCTCATAGCGAATTTCTTTCCTGAGCTGGGGGCAAGCATGCCATCTTTCATCTTATCCGCTTCACTTAATCTCCTCCTAGGAATCCTTAAGAAAGGGGCTTAAGACTCTCGGAAATGAGGAAACGATGGAGCGAGCGAGAATCGTGGAGTTAATAGAGAGAACACGCGAGTTATTCTCAAAGGAACCTCAGCTAATCAGGCATTCATCCGGAGATTTCCTTATCGTCGGCGATACTCATGGAGATTTTGATACAACAATGAATGCGATTAAGATCGCGGAGAAGGAGGGATTGAACCTATTATTCTTGGGAGATTACGTCGATAGGGGACCAAAGCAGATAGAGAATATCGTCACGCTCCTCGAGCTGAAGCTTAGCTGGGGTAAGAAACTCACGATGCTGAGGGGAAACCATGAATCGGCGGAGATGAATAAGTGGTATGGATTCTATAGCGTCGTGACCTCAACCTATGACCCGGAGCTCTATGAGAAATTCGCAGAACTCTTTTCCCAACTCCCCTACGCCACCCTGATCTGGAGTAAAGTCTTCTGCATCCACGGCGGCATCCCCCAAAAGCTCACGAAGATAGAAGAGATCGAGAGACTCCCAAAGGGTGAAATAAACCCCGAGCATCCGAAGGCCCTCCAACTCGTTTGGAACGATCCATGTGAAGACATAGAGGAGTTTGCCCCCAGCTGGAGAGGGGGTGGAGCCAGGTTATTTGGTAAACTCGCCTTCGAAAGATTCATGAACGCAAATGGACTCGAACTCATGATTAGGTCACATGAACCACAGGACAAGGGCTACGGCTACCTATTCAATAACAGATTACTAACCATATTCTCATGCAGATACTATGGCATCAGACCGGCTGGAGCACTGCTTAGGAAAGACGGAATCAAAATAGTCTACCTCGAATAGGCTTATGGCGGGAACGCTCCTAAAGTCAGAGTAACGTTCAAAAGCCTTCCATCTCGGTAAATCGTTAAGACCACTTGGTCACTTGGTTCTTTATGTTCTTCGAGATATGTTAAGAGATCGGCTATGCCGAATATCTTGACATTATCAACTGCTAAGATCACGTCTCCGCCCAAATTTATTTTTTCATTCGAATATACGGTAAATCCACATATAGTTCCCTCAGATATCATCTCTATCTTATTTCCGGCTCTTAAACCCGCTTTGTCAGCTGGAGAGTTTTTCTCAACGCCGGTTATCAGGAATCCTCTTGCCTCTGGGAGATTCATGAGCCTAGCGATCTCAGAGTTTACATCTACCCCTCGAATCCCCATGTAAGGATGCCGATATTTTCCGGTCTTAATTATGGAGGAAACAACCTTTGAAATTATGTTGGAGGGTATGGCGAAACCTATGCCTGAGAACTCCCTCGTCTGCGAATAAATCGCCGTCGTAATCCCTATCACCTTGCCAGAGTAATCTAGAAGCGGGCCTCCACTACTGCCAGGGTTTACTGCCGCATCAAATTGTATTACATCTGGAACGAGCTTTCCTCCAGGAGATCTTAGGCATCTTCCAAGCTGACTTATGACGCCTGAGGTTAAGCTGGCCGCGAATCCAAATGGATTTCCAATAGCTATTACAGGCTGTCCAACCCTAAGGTTTGATGAATTTCCCAGAGCTAAGGGATGTAAGGTCTTATTTCCCGAATTGATCCTCAAAACTGCTATATCGGAGTACGGGTCGAAGCCGACTATCTCTGCTTTAAAGGAAGTCCTGTCCGGAAAGAAGACTTCAACATTAATGGCGTTTTCGATTACGTGGAAGTTCGTTACTATATGGCCCAGAGAATCATATACGAATCCTGATCCCTGACTTGACGCATAAGTTCTACCTAGGAGCGTTTCCACAATCACAGTCGCCTTAATTAAAACCACGGAATCCTTAACTTTTTCATAGACTAACTCGGGAGCAGTTAGGTTTTGTTTGATGACTACTACCGTTTGTTCACGTCCTGTCAGATTCATTTCGCCAAGTTTCTCGTTTATAGAAGCAACCCAATTTTTGATGGAATGTTGGAGATTGGTTAGTGACTGATTCGTCGATTCCTCAAACTGGTTGATCTTAACTGTTAGATCCGTAATCCTTTGATAAACAAATAATAACCCAGCCCCGGTGAGTAGAGAAATGCTCAGAGATAACGCCACTAGAACGTAGATTGTCCTCATTCTTCGGTCATAAAGTAGCCTGAGAAAAATAAATACCCTTTATCTTATACCCCGATTTCTCATCCTAGTGATCTACACAATCTACCCTCAAAAACGCTATCTTAGGAAGAGATCAGAAAGGAACGGACTTCTTACGCGTCTCCCGAGGCCGAACCTTTAGAATACCATAATGTATTGCACAGCTTATGCAGAGGTTTTTCGTGATGACGTTCTCGGCGATGTAGGCGCCTTGTTTCTTGAGTTCCTTGGCCAGATCCCCGCTCACGAGGGATACCCTTCTGGTGACCCTCTGGATCTTACTCCGGGGAACAAAGGCTCCGCAATTATCGCATTGGACCATCGGCTCGTGGCCCTTAGACCCCTTCCCTCTCCCCCTATTCTTCCTCTTGATCGGCAAGGAAAGCGCCTCCAAGGATTCGCTCCTTCACCAAGTTATAACTATTTTTCCCCGCCTATCGCTTAGCGGGATCCGCGTGCTTAGGAAGCCTCGGTTATGGGCGATTAATAGTTAAGATTCTTTGGTTTTCATGACCTAATTGTGAAACTTTTATAGAGGAAGATGCGAAGAAACATTGGAGTCCGCGGGGAGATGGCGGCGGAAGTTGAGTTGATTTTCGATGTCCCGAGGCTTGAGGAAAAGCTGATAGTGAAGGCTTTAAAGAAGTCCGGACTCGATCTCAAGTTAACTAACGTCAAGTACAACCCACTTTCTTGGAGCGATCCCCCAGCGTCCCTCGCATTCATCAGGACGATATCTATGCAACGGGCGGTTTACTCGGCATCTCTTAGAGAGGCGGTAGGCGTTAAGACGATAAACGGTTATCGAGCCATTTTGATAGCGGGAGACAAGATCCTAACCTTAAGCGAGCTTAAGAAAGCCGGGATACTATTCCCCGAAAGCCTGGTCGCATTCAATCCCGAGGCCGCTGAAAAGGCCGGAGAAATTCTCGGATACCCCGTTGTCGATAAGCCCCCGATTGGGAGCTGGGGAAGACTCGTCACGCTCGTAAGGGATCATCAATCTCTTAAAACCGTGATAGAGCATAGGGAACTCTTCCAAAGCCAAGTAATAAAAACCCATCTAATCCAGAGGTACGTCAACGGGGGAAACAGGGATTTAAGAATACTCGTGCTTGGAGAAGAAGTCCTTGGAGGGATGAGGAGAATCGCGGGAGTTGATGATTGGAGGAGCAATGTGGCGAGGGGAGGGAGGGTCGAGGCCATTAAGCTAAACGACGAACTCGTGGAGTTAGCCCTTAAAGTGGCGAGGGTTATAGGCGGAGAATTCATCGGAATCGATCTCTTCGAAGAAGATGGAAAATATTTGGTAAACGAGGTTAACGGCGTTCCAGAGTTCAAGGGATTTATGGAGGCAACCCACGTGAATATCCCAGAGAAACTCGCCGATTACGCGAAGTTAATTCTCAGAAAATAATTTAGAGAGAGTATGTGATGCGGAGTTTAGTCTGTGAAGACCCCTAAATAATCGAAGAACTCTTCTGGAACCTTTCTCATCTGACCAACTACTTCGCTGAGCTTTACCGGAACTATCTCGGTTCCGCGGAGAACCGCGGCATATCCAAATTTCTTCTCTTTAACCAAGTCAACCGCGGCATATCCAAGTCTTATTCCTAGAACCCTATCATATGCATTTGGTGGACCGCCTCTCTGAATATGGCCTAATATCACTGACCGGACATCCTTTCCAGTTCTCTTCTTTATCTCCCGCTCCAAGAGCTTCGCGACCCCGCCTAACCTCACGTGTCCATATTCGTCTCGCTCCGCCGCCGCGGCCACTAGTTCGCCGATCTCCGGTATCTTAACTCCCTCGGCGACGGCGATTATCGTGTAGTGCTTTCCCTCCTCTTCACGTTTCTTTATTATTTCACATATCTGATCTAGGGTTAACGGTCTTTCCGGTATCAGGATTATATGCGCTCCGCCGGCCAAGCCGCCCATCAGGGCAAGCCATCCAGCGTATCTACCGAAGATCTCGGCTATGATAACCCTTCTATGGGATCGCGCCGTCGTGTGGAGTCTGCTGAGCGCGTCCGCTATTATGTCGACCGCGGTCCAGAATCCTATTGAGTAATCGGTGGCCGAGAGGTCGTTGTCGATGGTCTTCGGAACCCCGACTATCGGAACCCCTCTCTCGTAGAGTTTTTCGGCAGCGCCCAAGGTATCGTCTCCGCCTATCGTGATCAGGGCATCTAGCTGGAATTTCTTTATGTTCTCCATGACTTTTCTAACGTCTTCCTCGGATTTCACCGGGTTCTTCCTCGAAGTACCGAGCATCGTGCCACCTATTTCATATATTCCTTCAACATCATCCTTTTTCAGCGGCTCAATCTCGCCTTTTATTAGGCCTTCGTAGCCGTTTTTTATGCCAAATACTTCGAACCCGTACTGAGCCGCCCTCGCCACCGCTGCCTGAATTACCGCGTTAAGTCCAGGGCAGTCTCCTCCACCGGTTAATAGCCCGATCCTCATCCCACTAATCCTCCATTTGGATTATGCATGAAGGTAAAATATATAAATATTTACATGTTAGGCGGTCGAGAGGCAGAATTTTTCGGGAATTTTCCGCGATAACGGAAAAACTTTAATGAAGCCGGCGTCATCATGGCGTGACAACGCGGCTTTAGCTTGTTCCGGTGTTCTAGATATG
>QMUP01000038.1 GCA_003660635.1 Candidatus Wolframiiraptor sp. | reverse complement strand
CTGAGTCGCAGAATACTCGTCTAACGGCCGGGTTATCTGCCTCCAGATTATGAGCTTTTTGAGATCTACCTCGCCTCGCTTCACCTTTCTCGCATACTCCCTGGCCTTGTTCAGGGCCTCCCCTGGGTTACCGCTCTTCAAGAGAACCTCTATCGTAGCCTTCTGCGCCTCCCTAGCTATCGCGCTCCAGTCGCCGCGTATCGCCTCGAGCCCGACTATCTCGACGACGCCTTCATCGGTTATCCCAGCGTATTTCTTCTTGGCCTCGGTGAAGACCACGCGCTTGAAGATCTTGTCGATCTTCGCCTCCAATCCCAAGTCCTCTTCTATCCACTTCATCAATTTCTCGAGTTTACCCTCATAATTCTTCAAGAAGAGGGAGTCCGTGTCCGAGTAAATCACCCGCATCCCCAGCTCCTCAGCCTTCTTAAGGGTCGAGTTTATGACCTCCCGCCCCCACGCCGTCGTCGCCTCCGCCACCTCTCTGGTATACCATCGGGCCCCAGTCCAACCCGTATACCCGTAGATCGCGTTTGCGATTATCTTAACGGCCCTTTGTCGGGCGTCGAGAACCCTGGCCTCGACGCTGCCCGGAGCCACCTGCTTCAATTTCTCTTGAATTTTCCTCCGTTCCTCGAGCAGCGTTTTTAGGGCGTGTGGGAGGAAGCCCTCCGGGCTGGATCTAAATCTGTATCCATTCGGCGCGATGTTCTCTCCATCCTCGCTGAGGGTGTCGAAGGAGATATTGTACTTGATCATCAGGCTTGGGTACATCGACCTGAAGTCTAGGACGGCGACGTTTTCATGCATCCCGGGCGTCGGGGCTTTTACTAGACCCCCCGGATAGCTTACATGCAGCACTTCCGTCCTCTTCGGGATCAGTTCCCCAACCTTTACGGCGAGGGTCATCAGATAATTCTCTACCCTGAATCCTGCGGAAGCTGTTAAGACGTAATCGGCGGGCATCGATGTTAGCTCGCTTAGGCTGAAAACAAAATCCCTTACGGCCTCATATGCTTTCAGCATCGCCTCAGCCCTCTGCATAGAGTATCTCCTCACCGTTTCCTTATCCTCAACCCATTTCTCGGCGAGCTCATACTCCTCTACCGTATCAAAATCTACTTTCACCCCGAGATACCCGACGAACTCCTCAAGGGTCTCAACCGTGAGCTCGGGGATTTCCCGCGCCATATCTTCCAGATCTATATTGAGCCTACCGCGTATGGAGACATGGCCGTGGACGCTCGTCCTAGGCTCGGCCCCAAGTCTCCCGATCAGGGGCTTTATTCCCAGTCTTTTGGCACGTTCTTCGAAATAATTCCACTGGATCCGATTTAGCCCGAAGCCCACTACGATGTCCGGATCCCTTTCCCTGATCGCCGAGATAAAGGAGTTTATGATCTCCGCTTCCTCGCCTTCGAACTGGAGCCTCTGCCCATCGCTAAAACAGAGGGAGATCAACCTTATCGGATCACGTTCGGCCCTCGCAGAGCCTTTCTCAGCGAAGAACACGAAATCCACGGCTGCGGCCGAGAGTTCGGGTGGAGTTGATGGCTCGAGTACGTGGATGGACCTTGGTTTGAGGAAGCGGATCCCCTCCTGTTCTCCATCCGGTTCTCCCTCAACTTCTATCCAAGAACAAGGCTTGATTCCGGTTTCTAGGAGGTATTTCGCGGCTGGCCGTATATCCTCTTCATAGGCCTCGACCCCTCCGCCGATCCTCTTAACCAGCTTCTCCGCCACCTTCTCGGCGTCTTCACGAGCCACGTACACTTTCACGGCCTCAACGGGTTTACCTCGGATCCTTCTCTTGCACCGCTCCCAACGCAGGTTCTCCGCCTTGACAAGGGTTTCTACCCGTCTTAGATCACCAACGAGGTAAAAACTTGGAATATATTCCTGTTTAATTACCCAAGTGGATCGGTCTTCGCCCTTACCCCACAGCCAGAGAAGGGACTCCGCCCCCTCATGTTCAGACGCTATATCCAGTAGCCAAAGTCTAAGCTTCATTACACATCAAAAATAGGATAAAGGAGAGATAAGTTTATCCAAGGTAGCAAAGACCAGCGATATACGGTAAGAGAGAGTGGACTAGTGGCGCCGGCCGGGGCGCCCGCCGTATGTAGTTTATGCCTCGGCCTTAACCTCGATCTTCACCTTCGCAGCCTCTTTCTCGACGTCCTCAGGGATCTGGACCACCTTAGCATTCCTCAGCGACTTCTTCTTCCTCGGCGAATTCCTCAGCAGGATCCCACAGTACGGGCATCTGACGCTGTCGGTGAGATAGTAGACGCGGCAGCGGGAACAGTACTTGTATCCATTCGCGTAACTCCTCCTCAGGGACATCTTAGGCTGCTTATCTGGGAACATCATTTTTCTCTAACCCCCTCGTTGTCCCCCTAGGAGGGACTACATAAACCTTATGTCCCAATTTGTAAGTAATGTAAATAGATACTATGGCCGAGGAAACACAAGAGACCGTCTTTAGAAGGCTTCAAAAAGTCGGAAAAGCCACCTACTCCGTCTCCCTCCCTAAGCGGTGGGTCGTAAAGAGGGGGCTTAGGCCAGGGGACACCGTGGAGATAAATGAGGAGCTTGACGGAAGCCTGAGGATAAAGCCCTTAGAGATAAAGTCGAAACCCCTCTCCTGCCAGATAAATGCAGAATTATGCAGGACCCCGGCTCAGCTAGTAAAGTTAGTCACAGCTTGCTATAGAGTTGGCTATGATTCTATTGAGATCTCATTTGCCGGAGGGGCGGCCCTCGAGACCTTAAAGGCCGTGAAGGATGTGATCGCCAAGGGGCTTCCCGGCTTTGAACTCGTCGAAGAAACAGGGTCAAAGCTCTTCATTCGAAACGTCTTGGATCACTCTAGGTATCCATTAGACGACCTCTTGAGGAGGATCCAACTCGCCGCCTCCGCGATCTTCAGCAACCTCATCGAGTTCATAACCACGAGGAGATATGAGCTAATTCCATATATCAAGGATTTAAGGGCTAGGGCCGCGGAAATTCTTCAACTTCACACCAGACTGTTAATACTCTACCTTAAGAAGAGGGAGATCGGGGGATTCTTAAAACCTAAGAGCGCCGCCCACATCTACTCCTCAATAATTGTGGCGCGCATACTTAACGAGACTATTAACGACTTAGTCGCCTTCGCTGAGAGTATTTCGAAGATAAGAAAGAGGGTATGGGCAAGACCGGAGGTCCACAGGGTCCTAAGTCAATTACTTGAGACGGCCTCGAGACTATTGGGTGACAGCATGGACTCCTATTTCTCCGTCGACTTTGAACGAGCAAATTACGTGCTTAGTATTTCAGAAGATGCCTTCTCAACGGTTATAGAGGAAATTCTGCGGGAAAAGCTCGTTAGGGATATCGTTCTTAATAGATTCCTGATTCAATCAGCGATACTTCTTAGAAACATAACAGCCAGATGCCACGAAATAGCCCAATTAACCCTAGATATGTTTGTGGAATCCGAGAACCCGATCTTACAAAAGAGGTAAATTCGGCAAAACTACTTTAAAATCTCCTAAACAGGCCCCCTTCGCCGACAAATGGATTCATGGCTTTTTCCACGCGGATCATCGTCGAGGGGCCGTGGCCTGGATAAACCACGTAGTCATCTGGGAGGCTGAATAGCTTATTGAGAATTGACGATATAAGCTTCTCCGGGTCGCCTCCCGATAAATCAGTTCTCCCAATAGATCCAGCAAAAAGCGTATCCCCCGTGAAGACGCATCCTTCCGCAACGTAGCAAACGCTACCAGGTGTATGGCCAGGCGTATGAATTACCCTGAGCTTCAGGTTACCAACTCGTATTACATCACCTTCTTTAATCCATCCATGTGGCTGCGGAGGCGGCGGAATGGTTATTCCTAGAAGTCGTTTAGCTTCTAAAGGCGTTTGAGACAATATTTCCAGATCCTGTTTGTGAACATAAAATTTGCAGTTTAGTTCCTCTATCAGATCTCTAACCGCGAGGACGTGATCGAAGTGCCCATGAGTTAGATAGATCCCAGTTATTTTTACACCATGCTTCCTTACAACCGATAAAATCTTGGATGATTCGCCCCCTGCATCTATGAGTATCCCTTCCCGGCTTTCCGAATCAAGGATAATATAGGAATTCGTGTCTAAAGGACCAACCGTCACGCGTTCTACGATCAGCATAATCCCAACTAATTGCATTGAAGATCTTAGAATAAATTATTTAAAGCGTATTTTTGCGACCAATCTGCGCTTAAGATCCTCTAATTCTGCCCCGCTTGGCATCTTAAATGGAGATTTCGGATAACCTACGTCGATTCCTCTTAGTTTTAGAAGCGCATAACTGGTGGAGATGGGGTCGCTGGTGAATAACGTCTCCCTTAATTCTATTGCGAGAAACTGTTTCTCGAAAGCCTTCTTAAGATCCCGTGCTTTCGCAAGCCTATATAGTTCAGTAACGAGTTCCGGAAAGACGTTAGATAAACCAGATACACAACCATCTGCACCAGCCAGCACGGCGGGTACTAGGAGGGCTTCTGTTCCTATTAAAAATGTGAAATCCCGTTTCTCAACAATTGACATATAATGATAAAATCTGACTAAATCTCCGCTACTCTCCTTTATGCCAGCTACTCCTTCTTCCGCTAATCTTGCCAGTAAATTGGGAGGGATGTTAAATCCAACTCTAGATGGAATATTATAGATGAATACGGGTAAATCCACGCTTGACAATAATTTTACGTAGAATCGATGCACAGCCTCAGCATCGTAATTATAGTAAAACGGTGGAGTGCTCGCTATAGCATCAGCGCCCGCTTCTCGAGCGTGCTTCGCCAGCTCTATAGAAACTTCGGGAGATGTAGAACTCACATTAACAATTATCTTCATATCTCCAGAATATTCCATGCTTAATTCAGTAACCTTTTTCCTTTCTTCAATCGTCATCACGGGTCCTGAGCCAAAGGTCCCGCAAACAAACAAATTTTGAATTCCATTTCTCTTCAGGAAATCTATGAGACCCTCAAGGCGGTCTTCAGAAATCGCGCCGTCCTCCGTGAAGGGTGTTAGGATCGGTGTCACCACGCCTTCCAATATCATTTCAACTCTACCTGGTGATCTGGGAAATATTTAAGGTTGTAAAAATAGCATAAAATGTTCTAAACTTGTTATACCCATGATTCTATCGAAAGGCGTCGACGTATCAAGAAAGCCATTACATGTGCAGGGAAATGCTAAAGTTTATTTGTCGGATCCGCGCAATGTGCCATCCAGATTATGGAGAAGTATGCAGGTATCTGCGGAAGCTTTCCCCGTCCACCAGAATTAAGGAGGGCAATTAATGCCTTTAACGAGGGGAGAATCTCTCAACGAGATTTACAGGAAATATATTACTCAAGCTTACTGAAAGTCATAAAAATACAAGAAGAATCCGGGCTTAACCTCCTGACCAGCGGACTCCTTTTGTGGGATGATCTCTTAAGACCCTTCTCAGAAAAACTAGGAGGCATAAAACTTGGGGGACTTCTGAGATTTTTCGACAACAACTTCTATTATCGCCTCCCCATAATAATCGGCAACATAGAATGGAGGGAACCTATAACCCTAAACGAGATCCAAATATTGTCGCGGGCGACGACGCGGCGCGTTAAAGCGCTTGTTCCCGGACCATACACGTTCATAAAACTTTCAAAGAACAAATTCTATAGGTCAGAAGACGCGCTCGTTGAAGACCTGTTAAACGCTCTTAAGCAAGAGATAGAGCACCTACATAAGTTTGTAAGCTTGATTCAAATCGATGAGCCGTCACTCGTCGATCCGGAGCTGGAAAAAGATGATAGAAGGTGGGGAGTTGAAATAGTCAACGAGTTATTGGCGAAAATGAATGTGCCAAGAAACAAATTGTTAATCGCCACATACTTTAACCTAGATTTGGAATCATATTCTATGCTCTTAGAAATCAAGGCTGGACTCCACCTAGACTTGCTATCCAATAAAGAAGCTGAAGAAGCTGTAAGAGAACTTGGGTTCAAAAATGATGTTCTGAGCCTTGGAGTCGTAAACGCTAGGGGCATTTTCCCAGAAAAGCCTGAAGAGATCGCAGCTAATATCGAAAAAATTTTGGCGAATACTTCCCCGAACACGTTAATAGTTTCAACGAATACGTGGTTAGACTACATACCATTCGAGAATGCCGTTGAAAAATTAAAGATTCTCGGAAGAATTCTGCGGAACATGGAGGTGTAGTGAATGGGATATAAGCTTCCTGAGAAATTCGTGACAACGGTGGTCGGAAGTTATCCATATTTCCCAGAAGCCTTAAAGGCATTCCGGCTCAGAAAACAAGGTAAGAAAAATTTTGAATATGAGAGATTGGTTAGGGAGGCGATAAAGAAGACCATTAAGGATTACATTTCCGCGGGAGTGGATTTAATATCGGATGGAGAGCAGAGAAGAGAGGATATGGCAGTTTTCTTTGCCGAAGAATTGAGGGGATTCGAGATAAGCGACTATGTCAGAATTTTCGATAATGTCTACTATAGAAAACCCGTGATAGTTGATAAAATCGAATGGAACCACGAAATAATCGTAAAAGACTGGAAGTATGCAGCAAAACTGTCGCAAGGCAGACCTGTTAAGGTAACGCTTACAGGTCCCTATACGATGTATTCTTGGAGCTTTGACAAATATTATGGAAACATGAGAAAAGCTGTTTTCGACCTAGCTGAGGCACTATCACATGAAATTAGGATCTTAATTAAGGGAGGAGCGGAATATATTCAAATCGATGAGCCAGCCCTTTCCACAAATCCGAAAAAGGAAGACGTGATCTTAGCGAGAGAAGCTCTAGAAATCATGCTCGGAAGATTGCATAACGTCAAGAGAATATTACACATATGCTATGGCAAAATCGAGAGATTATTCCCCGAAATTTTAGATTTCCCAATAGATCAATTGGACTTGGAATTGAAAAACAGCAAATACATTTTGCTCGAGTTATTGAAAGAATTTTCATTTGATAAAGAGCTTGGATTTGGGGTAATCGATGTCCACAATGAGAAAGTTGAAAGCATCGAAGAAATACTTGAAGACATTAGACTTGGATTGGAAATTGTTCCACCTGAGAAGATCTTTGTAAAGCCGGACTGCGGATTGAAGAGACTTAAGCGTGAAATAGCCCTGGCGAAGTTAAAAAACATGGTTAAGGCCGCTGTGGAAGCGAGGGAAAAACTAGCTTAAAAGTAGTCGAGTTAATTCCCTAATCTTCTCTAAAGGAAATTCGAAAGTATAGTGGACCTTGACGAAGTCCTTCTTGAATTCGATGACCTTCTTCTTCAGTTCTCTCACATCTCTCTCGAGCTTTATCAATTTGTAGATAAAATCGGCTATTACCTCCATCTCGCCCTCTTTCATCCCTAATCTAGTAACTTCCTGTACTCCGATTCTTATTCCCGACGGGTTATGTACGTCGCTTGGAGAATCCCAAGGAAGGATGTTCTTATTGACTATTATATTTGCCTCTTCAAGCTTTCTGGCGCATTTATCTCCGCCTCCGTTAGATCTGACGTCTAAGAGG